>JAMCTV010000019.1 GCA_023381235.1 Gammaproteobacteria bacterium | reverse complement strand
GGAATGGCGGTAGTGCAGCGCGATATTCATGCCGTGGCCGTGCAGGAATCCGGCCAGCACCGCACCCACGCGCCGCGCCGCGCCGGTAATCAACACTACTTTGCCGGTCGCGTCCACTGTATTATCGTGCATGGCCTACAGCCTAACCTAAATCACGCATTACCGGAACCCCGTGCCATGACTACCGTGCCTGTTATCAGCCTGCCGGAGCCGGATACTGACTCCCTGGAAGTCAGCCGCCGCCTGGTTGAACTGATCCGCGGCGAAATTGCAGGCTGCGGCGGGCAGATCACCTTTGCGCGCTACATGGAGCTTGCCTTGTACGCGCCGGGCTTGGGCTATTACAGCGCGGGCGCGCGCAAGTTCGGCGCGGAGGGTGATTTTGTCACCGCACCGGAGATCTCGCCGTTGTTCGCGCGCTGCGTGGCGCGCCAGTGCGGGCAGGTATTGCGCGCACTGGACGGCGGCGACATGCTGGAGGCCGGCGCGGGTTCCGGCGCGCTGGCCTGCGACGTGTTGCAGGAACTGGAGCGGCTGGATTCTCTGCCGCGGCGCTATCTTATTCTGGAACTGAGCGCAGATTTGCGCGCACGCCAGCAGGCGCTTGTCGAGCAGCGTATTCCCCACCTTGCCACGCGCGTGCAGTGGCTCGACGCCTTGCCGCCCGCGGGCTTTCGCGGCGTGATATTCGCCAACGAGTTGCTCGACGCCATGCCGGCGCATCGCTTCCGCATCGAAGATGGCGGGGCGAGCGAACTCCATGTGATGTGGCGGGGTACAGGTTTTGCCTGGCGCGCCGGAGCGCCCAGCAGCGCGGAACTGGAGCGGCGTATCATTGCGCTGCGCATGGCGTATGATCTTGCTCCGGGATTCACAGGCGAGATCAGTCTCAGCGCGCGCGCCTGGGTGCAGAGCATGGCGGAATTACTGGAGGCCGGGTTGATATTGCTGGTTGATTATGGCTTCCCGCGCCGCGAACTGTACCACGCGCAGCGCTCCCAAGGCACCTTGCTGTGCCATTACCGCCACCGCGCCCACAGCGATCCGTTTTTATATCCCGGCCTGCAGGATATTACCACCCATGTGGATTTCACCGCCGTGGCCGAGGCGGCGCACGAGGCTGGTCTACACGTTGCCGGTTATACCACGCAGGCGCACTTTCTTATTGCATGCGGCCTGACTGAGATGGCGGCGGGTGCGGCGGACAGTAAAGCGCAACTGCTGACCGCGCAACAGATCAAACGCCTCACGCTGCCGGATGAGATGGGCGAGGTGTTCAAGGCCATCGCCCTCACGCGCGGTATCAACACGCCGCTGCTCGGCTTCGCGCTCAAGGACGACCGTGCGCGGCTGTAACCCACTTGTATTTCTTTCAAATTGACTGCATCTTGTATGCGTACTGTTGCCTGGGAGGATGCCATGCGTAAAGGCTTGATACTGGTGGTGTTGCTGCTGAGTGCGTTGTTGGGCGGCTGCGGTTATAACACCTTGCAGTCCACCGATGAACAGATCAAGGCGAGTTGGGCGGAGGTGTTGAATCAATATCAGCGCCGCGCCGATCTGGTGCCGAATCTGGTGAACGTGGTCAAGGGTTTCGCCGCGCAGGAGCAGCAGGTGTTGCTCGGTGTCACCGAGGCGCGCGCCAGGGTAGGTTCCATCCAGGCCACGCCGGAGCTCATCAACGACGAACAGGCGTTCGCCAGATTCATCGCCGCACAGGGTGAGTTGAGCAGTGCGCTGGCGCGTCTGTTGCTGGTAGTGGAAAACTATCCGCAACTGAAATCGGATACTTTGTTCCGTGACCTGCAAGCGCAACTGGAAGGCACGGAAAACCGCATCACGGTGGCGCGCAACCGTTACATCCAGGCGGTGCAGGAGTACAACGTCACGGTGCGCTCCTTCCCCAGCAATCTCACCGCCATGGTGTTCGGCTTCAAGGTCAAGCCCAGCTTCACCGTGGAAGATGAAAAGGCCATCGCCGCGCCGCCCAAGGTGGATTTCTCCGCACCCGCGCAACCGTAATGCTTAAAGTCCGGGCGGCCTGCCTGCTGTTGTGTCTGTCGCTTGCGTCGCCACTGGCGCGCGCCGACGTCGCTGTGCCGCCGCTTGAGCGGCGCGTCACCGACTTGACCGCCACGCTTTCGGCGCCGCAACAAGACGAACTGGAGCGCACGCTGCGAGAGTTTGAAGCAAGAAAGGGCAGTCAGATCGCGGTGCTGATTGTACCCACCACGCAACCCGAAGCCATCGAGCAATATTCCATCCGCGTCGTGGAGCAGTGGAAGCTGGGGCGTAAGGGCATAGATGACGGCGCCCTATTGTTGATCGCCAAAAACGACCGCACCATGCGTATTGAGGTGGGCTACGGCCTTGAAGGCGCGCTCACCGACGCCATGTCCAAACGCATCATCGCCGAAGTCATCACGCCCTATTTCAAGGCCGGGGATTTTTACGGCGGCATCCGGTCCGGCATCGAAGCGATGATAAAGGTGGTGGAGGGAGAGCCTTTGCCTGAGCCTGCCGGCGAGACGGGCCCTGCGCCCGGCGGCTTACCCGTCTCCTATCTATTCTGGATCGTGGTTTTCACGCTCCTTGCGCAACCGCTGTTGCGCCCCGCGGGACGCCTGCCCACGGCGCTGGTGGCGGGCGTGTTGGCGGCCATCGTCATCTGGATCGTCACCAGCGTGTTGTTGCTCGCGGCAGTGGTGGGGGTGGTGATATTCATCCTCGGCTTGTTCATGGGATTTGCCCCCTCCACTCGAAGATGGGGCGGTGGCTATTATGGCGGAGGAGGCCATGGAGGCGGCTTTGGCGGCTCAGGGGGCGGGGGCGGCGGATTTCGCGGAGGAGGCGGCGGCTTTGGCGGCGGCGGTGCGTCGGGGAGATGGTGATGCCGTTTGCGCGCTGGATCAAACATCTGTGTTACGGCGACTGGCGCGTGCGGCGTGCGTTTCCTGATTCCGCGTTGCACTCCATTGAGCGCGCGATTCATGAAGCTGAGAAAACGCACAGCGGAGAAATACGTTTCGCCGTGGAAGGCGGCCTGGACATCGGTCCGCTGCTGCGGGGCATGACGGCGCGTGAGCGCGCCGTGGAAGTGTTTTCTGAACTGCGCGTATGGGATACGGAGCAGAACAGCGGTGTGCTGATCTATTTACTGCTTGCCGACCGTGATGTCGAAATCATCGCCGACCGTGGTATCCATGCGCGCGCCGGGCAGGAGAGTTGGGAGTGCATCTGCCGCGACATGGAAGTGGAATTCCGCGCCGGGCGTTTTGAGACAGGCGTAACTGCCGGCATCCGCAGCGTTGCCGCGCATCTGCAAAAGCATTATCCGGCGCGCGGTGATGACATCAACGAACTGGCGGACAGGCCGGTGGTGCTGTAACACGGGTTGGCGCCCGTGTACCTATAACATGCCTTATTAACCAAAGGAGGATGCTATGGCAAACCCATTTGTACACGTTGAGCTGTTGACCAACGATGTCACCAAGGCAAAGAAATTCTACCAAGGCCTGTTCGACTGGAAGCTGGAAGACATGCCTGGCATGGATTACACGATGATTAACGTAGGAGCAGGCACCGGCGGCGGCATGATGAAAAATCCCGTGCCCAACATGCCCTCGCATTGGATGGCGTAAGGTTCCATAGCAAACTTATGACCGGCCACGAAAAAGGCGAAAGCGCTTGGGGCCAACGTCGTTAAGGAGGTTACCGAGATTGCTGGCTATGGCTGGTTCAGCGTGATTGTGGACCCCACCGGCGCGGCGCTGGGCTTGTGGCAGACCGGGCGGGCCAAATTATAAACCCAAAAAGAGCATTGTCAGCGGCAGTGGGTTATAAGGCGCGGCCGTCATGAGCGGCGGCGTAATGCATGTCACGCTGAGAGTACTGGCCGCCGGACTGCTCGGCGGTTTTATCGGCAATGCGGTGCTTGGGTTGATTTTCACCAGCCCGCCTGTGCATGCCCTGCTTTATGACCCCGCGCTGCAAAGTGCGTTGTTTATCGAAATCACTCCAAAGCGCAACATTCCGTTATCCGTGGCCGGGCTGGTGCTGCTGAGCATCATTCACGGCTGGCTGTTTTACGTGCTGCGCTCCGCCATGCCGGGTGCGACCTGGCTCGGCAAGGGACTGTTCTGGGGCCTGACGATTTGGGCGATGTACTGGCTGTTTCAGGAGTGGTTTATTTATCACGCCCTGCTGGACGAGCCGTGGCTGTTAAATGCGCTGGAGCTTGTCATACTCCTGATTGGTTCTCTTGTCGAGGGACTGGTGATCGCCTTTATGTTGGCCGGTCATAAGTTTGCTATGGAACCTCTGATTTAATCAGAGGTTCCTGCGGTGCAGGGACGCACCGCCATTTTTTAAATACGCGAGTATTTGAAAAATGAAGAAAAGCACAAATCACATTTGTGCTTTTCGTGCTCTGAGAAGTCCAGGATGGACTTATTCAGAGCTTCCTTACGGCAAAGAGGCATCAGGCTGAGGCCGGATAGCGCTGATTGCCTGAATACGTAAGCGGCGCAATTCCTGCGCAATGGCTTCACCCTTGAGGCCGGTGGCGGCCAGGGGCTGTGCCTCCACGCTATTGTAGGCGCGCAAGGCGGCGCGGAAAATCCCCGACTGCGGGTAAGGTTTGTCCTCATAGCCGGGTCTTCCGCGCGCGTCGGCTTCGCAGGCGAGCAGAAACAGATCAAAGCGCTCCGGGCGGCGCGCTGCGTCCACCGCCTCCAGGATTTTGAGCAAGGTGGCCGGACGTAATTCCGCGGCGCGGTGGCAGTCGCCGTGATATTTTGCAGCCAGAATGGCCAGGTCGCGGTAGTCGTTGGGCGCCTTGAAGCGCGCGCAAATCGCCTGCACCAGGTCCACGCTGCGCTCTTCATGGCCTATATGATGCGGCCATTCTTCTTTAGGCGTCGTGCCTTTACCCAAATCGTGCAGCAGGGCCGCGAAGCGCACCCGCGGATCAGGCGAAATGCGCGTGGCCTGATCCAACACCAGCATGGTGTGCACGCCGGTGTCTATTTCCGGGTGATAGTTTTCCGGTTGCGGCACGCCATACAGGCGCGCGAGTTCGGGGAAGAGCTTCTCCAGCGCGCCGCAGCCGCGCAGCGTCTCGAAAAAGCGCGCAGGCCGATTTTCGCCCAAAGCGCGCTCCAGCTCCGCCCATACCCGCTCCGGCACCAGCGCATCCACTTCGCCGTTATCGGTCATGTGGCGCATCAAGACGCGGGTTTCATCGGCCACCCTGAAATCCGGGAAGCGCGCGGCGAAGCGCGCCGTGCGCAGTATGCGCACCGGGTCTTCGGCGAAGGCAGGGGAGACGTGACGCAATAGTTTATTTTTTAAATCCTGCGCACCGTGGAAGGGGTCTATCAGGACGCCGTTTTCGTCCAGCGCCATGGCGTTGATGGTGAGATCACGCCGTTTTAAATCATCCTCCAGGGTGACATCGGGCGCGGCGTGCACCGTGAAGCCCTTGTAGCCGGGCGCTGATTTGCGCTCGGTGCGCGCCAGCGCGTATTCCTCGCGGGTTTCAGGATGCAGAAATACCGGAAAATCCGCGCCGACCATTTTAAAGCCGCGCGCCTCCATGTCCGCGGGCGTCGCGCCCACCACCACCCAGTCGCGGTCTTGAATCGGCAGGCCGAGAAGCTGGTCGCGCACCGAGCCGCCCACTTGATAGATTTTCATGCGTGACTGCGGTAGGCCGGGTAGCGGCTGTGCGCGGTTCTATGGGTGAGGTAACCGGGGACGATGGCTTCCAGCGCTGTGGGTTGTAAGCCGAAAGGAAAGCTGCCGCGGCACACGCTGTCAACGCGCAATGACTGATAGTTGTCCCAGGAAAACGGCTTTCCAGGCAGATATTCAAAAATGTGCGCCTGCCAGCGCGAGAGGAAGTCACTGAGCCCGATCACGCGGCGCCTGACGCCGATGACGCTTGCCGTGTACTCCACCAGTTGTTTCAGGGTATAAACGTGCGGCCCGCACAAGTCGTAATGTTGCCCGAAGCTGTGCCGGTCTTGCAGCGCATGGACGAAGGCGCGCGCCACGTCATCCACATACACCGGCGCAAAGCGCACGCGCGGGCAGGCGAGCGGAAACAGCCGGGGCGCGATTTTCAACAGCTTCGCGAAGCGGTTGAAGAAGCTGTCTTCGGGGCCGAAGATGACCGAAGGGCGGAAGCTGGTGACATGCAAATCGCGCGTATTGTGCAGGAAGTCCTCCGCTTGTCCCTTGCTGCGCAGGTAGAAACTTGGCCCGTTGCGCGCGTCGGCGTTGAGCGCGCTCATGTGCAGCAGACGCTTGATGTTTTGCTTGTGGCAGGCGGCGGCGATTTTGTGCGCCAGTTCGACGTGGGCATGGTAAAAGCCGCGCCCGTTGTGCCCTTTTTCATTGAGGATGCCGGCCAGATTGACGACCGCCTCGCAGCCCGCGAAGAGTTGAATCAGCGCTTTGGGGTCATGGATGTCCGCCTGGACGAGATCAAGCGTGGGCAACACCAGCAGGTCTCGATGGCGCTCGTAGCGCCGCGTGGGCACGCGCATCTGGTAGCCATGTTCGGCCAGGCGATAGATGAGGTGCCGCCCGACGAAGCCCGTGCCGCCTAATATGCAGATCCGTTGCGCGCGCATTATGGTTCAGGCTCCACGTCGGGCATGCGCACCCGTAACGGCACCATTTCCCGCCTCAGACGGCTGTTGAAGATGATGGTGTAGGCCATCACCTGTTGCACATAGTTGCGCGTTTCAGTAAAGGGGATGTTCTCAACCCAGATGTCGGAGGGCAGGCCTTGCTGCTCCGGCAGCCACTGCCGTGTGCGCTGCGGCCCGGCGTTATACGACGACGTGGCCAGCGCCTGATGCTGTTCGTTTTGATCCAGCACATGTTTTAAATATGCGCTGCCCAGTTCGATATTCTTGTCCACGCCGAACAGTTCCCTTGCGTGCCTGATCGGGTCGCCTATCAAACGCGCGATGGACTTGCCGGTGGCGGGCATGAGCTGCATCAGCCCTATCGCACCTGCGCTCGATCGCGCGTCGCTGACAAAGGCGCTTTCCTGGCGCATGATGCCGTAGATCCAGGCCGGATCAAGGTCCTGATCTTCTGCGCTTGCCATGACCTGCTCCCGGTACAGCATGGGGAAGCGCAGTTCAAGATCGTCCGTCACCTTGGCCTTGATCAGGGTGAGGATGGCGCGATCGTGCCATCCCCAGCGCGCGGCGAGCGATGCGGCCATGTGCAACTGACGCTCGTCCAGCGTGCGCGGCAGGTGATCCCACTCGCGCCGCGCTTCACTCATCAGGCCGAGCTGATACAGTTCATACGCCTGCGCGATACCCAGGTGCTGGCTTAATGCTTCCAATTCCTCCGCGCTCGCCGCCACCGGCGTGCTGTTCACCTGATATGGCAGATCAAGCTGGTCTGAGGCGAGGAAGCCGTAGTAGCTGCGCTCGCGCGCGAGTTCTGAAAAAATCCGCTCCGCCTCGGATACCGGATGGGGCTGTACGGAGGGGAATTTATTCTGGACAGGGGTGGTTTGCTCCAGCGCGCGCGCTTTCCAGTAGCGCCACGGGGATTTATCGCGCAGATCCGCAGGCATGTCCTCGATGGCGTTCAGCGCCGCCTGCCAATCTTGCTGCAGCAATGCCGCGCGTACGCGCCATTCATGCGCGCTGCCGTCCAGCACGCTGCCGGGTACGCCGTCGAACAAGGCTATCGCAAGAGGATCATGCTGCGTGGCTGCGGCGACGGCGATGTCGCGCTCGATCTCGCCTTTCTCCTGCGCGCTGAAACCGTACCTGGTTTTGATGGCCCGCCATCTGGCATGGGCGAGATCTGCGTTGTCGCGCGCCATGCGTTTGATCGCGTAGCGCAGAATGTCGCGCGCGCGCGGGCGGTCCTTTTTGAAGTCGGGATGATCGAGCAATGCGGCGGGCTCTTTATGGAAACGCCGCCAGCGCTCCACCCATTTACGGTCCGCAGCACTGAGGTCCCTGGCAAGATGGGCGGCCAGCCCCGGCTCGCGGTTGTCCATGGCGAGCCGGATGCGCTGCCAGACCATGTCATTGGTCAGACCGCCTTGCGCACGCCAGCTTTTAAACACCGCGTCGCATTCTTCCGGCTGCGAGCGTCCCACCAGCCACAGCGCCTTGACCTCGTCGAGCCAGTCCTGTGCAGGTGTTTGGACGTCCTCGGCTGCAAGGCGCGCGCGCAACTGCAAACAGTGCAATGCCACGCCCTGCATGTCGGGATAGGGGCGATACAGGCGCAGGAAATCTTCCCAGCGCTTCTGTTGTGAGAGATGCGTCAGCCACGCGGCGCGCAGGCGGCTGCTCACCGAGGACTCGGCGTAATCCTGAATAAATTGCTCGATTTCCCATTCCGGCGCCCCGGCCAGGCGGTCTCTGAGGTCGGCATAGCGCAGGTAGCTTTGCAGCGGGTAGCCGTCGAGGCGGTTCACCAGACGCCGGAAGGTTTTCTGGTCGTTTGTGCTGTAGGCTTTGCGCGCGGCGAGAAAGTCCTCGCGCTGTTGCTCTATTTTTGTCTGCGCGCCGGGGGCATCGGCTGGCGCAGTGGCGGAGTTGAGCAAGGCGAGAGCGCCCAGCAGGACTCCTGCCGGGCAGTGGTGCATCCATTTCATGGCGTTATACTAAACCTTCTACCTTGCCAAGGGAATCCGGCCATCGTGCTCATCTCCAGAAATCCCGCCACCGGCGCCATCCAAAATGAATTCAGCCCCTGGAGCGAACAGGAATTGGAGTGTTGCCTGCAACAGGCGCATGACGCAAGGTCCGCCTGGGCCGCCACGCCGCTGGATAAGCGCTGCGCCCTGTTGCGCGGTTTGGCCGCCCATTTGCGCGCGCGCAAGCAAGAGCTGGCGCGCCTCATCACGCAGGAAATGGGCAAGCTCATCAGGGAGGCGCGCGATGAAATCGAAAAATGCGCGTGGGGCTGCGAATACTACGCCGGACACGCCACCCGCTTTCTGGCGGATGAGGTGATTCCCAGCGGGGCAGGCAAGAGCTATGTCCGCTACGAAGCGCTCGGCACGGTGCTGGCCATCATGCCGTGGAATTTTCCGTTCTGGCAGGTGTTCCGTTGCGCCGTGCCCGCGCTCGCGGCGGGCAACGGCGTGCTGCTGAAACACGCCTCCAATGTGCCACAATGCGCGCTGGCCATCGAACGCATTTTTGCGGACGCGGGCTTTCCGCCAGGCGTGCTGCGCGCCTTGATGATAGAGACCCGTGACACGGAACGGCTGATCGCCGATGCGCGCGTGCAGGCCGTGAGCCTGACGGGCAGCGTCGCCGCAGGACGGCGCGTGGCCGCCGTGGCCGGGTCGCATGTTAAAAAATGCGTACTGGAGCTGGGCGGCTCGGACGCCTTTGTCGTATTGCACGATGCCGATCTTGGCGAAGCCGTCGCTCAGGCCGTCATCTCCCGTTTTTTGAATGCAGGGCAGAGCTGCATCGCCGCCAAGCGCATGATCGTAGTGGAGGCGGTGGCGGACGAATTTGTCGCGGGATTACGCGCCGCGATAGAGCAACTGACGCCGGGCGACCCCTTGGATGAGGCCACCACCCTTGCGCCGCTTGCCCGCGCCGATCTGCGCGCTACCCTGCATACGCAGGTGCAGGACAGCATCGCACGCGGTGCGATACCCCTTGCGGGTTGCAAGCCGCTGGATGGGCCGGGGGATTTTTACGCGCCATCCCTGCTGGACCGGGTCAAACCGGGCATGCTCGCCTATCATGAAGAACTGTTCGGGCCGGTGGCGTGCGTGATCCGCGCGCGCGACGAGCGCGACGCGCTGCGCATCGCCAACGATACCGATTTTGGATTGGGCGCCGGCATATGGACGCGCGATTGTGAGCGCGGTGAGCGCCTCGCGCGCGAATTGCAATGCGGCATGGTATTTGTCAACGGCAGCGTGCACAGTGATCCGCGCCTGCCGTTTGGCGGCGTGAAAAATTCCGGCTTTGGGCGCGAGCTTTCCCATCACGGTTTGCGTGAATTTGTGAATATCAAAACAATATGGATTAAGTCAATTTGATTTCGCGCCGCGCGGAGTGAATCCGCGCGGGCGACCAAAGGGGAGAGTAGCGCTTCTCCCCTTTGGAAACCCCAAGGCGTTGCGCCCGCAGCAAGCTGCGGGATATGATAATAATAATTTGGAACCCTACGCGCTTTATCCACTGGCCGGCGTCCTGGTCGGCGTCATCGCCGGACTGTTCGGCGTGGGCGGCGGTCTCATCATCGTCCCGGTGCTGGTGTTTATTTTTCACGGCCAGGGCATCGCGACGGAGCTTACGATGCACCTGGCCATCGGCACCTCGCTCGCCACCATCATGGTGACCTCGCTCTCCTCGGTGCGCGCGCACCACCGGCACGGCGCGGTGCTGTGGCCCGTGTTCCGGCGGCTCGCGCCCGGCATCGTCACGGGCACGCTGCTCGGCTCCTACATCGTGGATCAACTGCCGAACGCCGCGCTGCGCGTCATCTTCGGCGTGTTCGAACTGCTGGTCGCCGCGCAGATGGGCTTCGGCGTCAAGGCCGCACCGCACCGCCAGTTGCCCGGCTGGGCGGGCATGAGCCTCGCCGGAGTAATCATCGGCAAGGTGTCTGCCATCATCGGCATCGGCGGCGGCACCCTCACCGTGCCGTTTCTGATGTGGTGCAACGTGGGCATACGCCAGGCAGTGGCCACCTCCGCCGCCTGCGGCCTGCCAATCGCCGTCGCCGGTGCGTTCCAGCCCATAACGATAAATCCTGTCGTACCGGCGACGGCGATTGGCAGGCCGCAGGCGGCGGAGGTGGCCACTGCCTGGCGTATGCCCACGTTGCACCACA
>JAMCTV010000018.1:6207-18730 GCA_023381235.1 Gammaproteobacteria bacterium | reverse complement strand
CGTGGCCGGGGGCAACAGGCGCTCCAGCGCCTTGTCGGCGGGCATGCCCGTTGCGCCGCTCATGCGGTCGAGCGGCAGGTATAACAGGTTGCCGCTGCCTTTGACATCCACGATCACCTTGCCTGCGCTGCTCAGTACCGTCTCCACCGCCTCCAGATACAGGCGCTCGCGCGTCACCGCCGGGGCCTGGCGGTACTCGGCGAGTATTTGCGTAAAGCGGCTCGTTTCGCCTTCGGCCTGCGCGATCACCTTCGCCTTGTAGGCGTTGGCCTCCTGTGCCTGGCGCGCCGCAGCGCCGCGCGCCACCGGCACGATGCCGTTGGCGTAAGTCTGCGCCTCGTTGATCAGGCGCTGTTCATCTTCACGTGAGCGGACCACGTCCAGGAACGCATCGCGCACCTCCACCGGGGCGGTGGCTTGCTGCATATTGACACTGGTCACCTGCAGTCCGGTGCCATAGCGGTCCAGAATCTCCTGGATCAGCGCTTCCAGTTGCGGTTCGATTTCCTTGCGGCCCTCGGTGATGATTAAATCCATCTTATTCTTGCCGACGATCTCACGCACCGCGCTCTCCGTGACCTGGATGAGGGTGGTGTCCGGATCGCGCACATTGAAGAGATAGGCGTTCGCGTCCTTGATTTTGTATTGCACCGTGAGCTTGAGGTCTACGATGTTCTCGTCCTGGGTCAGGATCAGCGAACCGGCGGCGCCGTCGCCGTTGGATCGTACGCCTATCTCCGCACGTCCAATCTGGTCCACGTTCACCACGTCCACCGTTTCGATGGGATACGGGAAGTGCCAATGTGGCCCCGGCAGGGTGGTCACGGTGTATTTGCCGAAGCGCAGCTCCACGCCGCGCTCGGCTGGGTCAATGATATAAAAGCCGGAGAGCAGCCAGACGCCCAGGATCACGCCGCCTATCAGCAGGGCGCTGCGCGCGTTCAGGCCACCCGTGTCGCCGCCCTTGCCTCCGCCAAACAGGCCGCTCAGTTTTTTCTGGAAGCGGCGCAGCATTTCGTCCAGGTCGGGCGGGCCGCTCTCGCTGCCGCGCTTGCCCCAAGGGTCTTTGCTGCCGCCACCGGGTTCATTCCAAGCCATAATCTACTCCTAGTTCAATACCTGCCAGCGCCGGTTATAACGCCTCGGCCAGTTGCTGCTCTTCAAGCCCGTTTATCGCGTGCTCGTATTGATTTGTATTGCGCTGCCCGGCCGCGTGCTCGGCCAGCGCGAGGCGCAGCAGGTCGAGTCCCGCACCGTTTGCGGCCGAGACCCAGACGCGCTTGACGCTTCCGTCATGGTTGCGTTCCAGACGCGGAGCGCCATTTTCCACCAGATCAATCTTGTTGTACACCTCGATCTGGGGAATGTCCCGTGCGCCGATCTCCTGCAACACTTGATTGACCTGTTCGCGCCGCTCCTGATGCTGCGGATCGCTGGCATCCACCACGTGCAGCAACAGGCTCGCCAGGCGGGTTTCCTCCAGCGTGGCGCGAAACGCCGCCACCAGGCCGTGCGGCAAATCGCGGATAAAACCCACGGTGTCGGCCAGCACCGCAGGCGCGCCGCCCGGCAGTTCTATGCGGCGCATGGTGGGGTCGAGGGTGGCGAATAATTGGTTGGCGGCGTAAATCTTGGCGCCGGTGAGGGTGTTGAACAGGGTGGACTTGCCCGCGTTGGTGTAGCCCACCAGCGACAGCGTAGGCAGCGCGGCCTTGCTGCGCCGCTTGCGGCCTTGCGCGCGTTGCTGCTGCACCTTGTCCAGGTGCTTTTGCACCTGCTTGATGCGCCCGGCGATCAAGCGCCGGTCGCTTTCCAGCTGGGTTTCACCCGGGCCGCCGCGCAAGCCGATACCGCCCTTTTGCCGCTCCAGGTGAGTCCAGCCGCGCACCAGACGGGTGGAGATGTGTTGCAGTTGGGCAAGTTCCACTTGCAGTTTTCCTTCGTGGGTCTGAGCGCGGCGCGCGAAGATTTCCAGTATCAGCCCGGTGCGATCCAGCACCCGGCAGTTGAGCAGGCGTTGCAGATTACGCTCCTGGGACGGGCTTAGTTCGTGGTTGAACACCGCCACCACAGCCTGCTCGCGCTCGACCGCAGCGCGTATCTCTTCGGCCTTGCCACTGCCGACGTAGTATTGCGGGCTGGGTTTCTTGCGTGTCCCGCCTATCGCGGTCACCGGGATGACGCCCGCCGAGCGCGCCAGTTCGCGCAGTTCGGCGAGCTCAGCGGCCTGATCCTGCCCCCGCCCTGTTCCGCGCAGGTCCATCTGCACCAGCACCGCACGTTCCGCCCCCAACGGGCGGCTGCGCGCACGATCAAACAATCACGCAACCCTCAATCACTGGCGTCCGGCTTGTCCATCTCGGCGAGAGGCAACTTGATATTGCGCGCGGGCACCACCGTGGAAATGGCGTGCTTGTAAACCATCTGGCTTACGGTATTTTTGAGCAGTACCACAAACTGGTCGAACGACTCGATCTGGCCTTGCAGCTTGATGCCGTTGGTGAGATAAATAGAAACCGGTACGCCTTCTTTGCGCAGGGCATTTAAAAAGGGGTCCTGCAGTGATTTGCCTTTGGTCATCGTTCGCCCTCCTTTTGTCGTTTTCATGTCAGGGTCGCCTTGCAACAGCCACTTTACGCCCATCACCGGCTATTTAGGTTGAGGCATCGGCGCAATAGTTCAATACCTTGGCCGTAATATCTGTATCCAGGCTGTCAAACCACGTCACGCCCGGCTCCGCGCGCAGCCAGGTAAGCTGGCGCTTGGCCAATTGGCGCGTAGCTATAATAGCGCGTTTTGCCATCTCCTCGCAATTGAACTCCCCGTGCAGATGTTGCCAAACCTGGCGATAACCGATCGCGCGCAGGGCCGATGTATCCAGGCTCAAATCCCCACGCTGTTTAAGGGCTTTAACCTCCTCGATGAAACCACGCTGTAACATGTCATGAAACCGCGTGCCGATGCGTTCATGCAGCACGGCGCGTTGCGCGGGTGCGAGGGCAATCTTTTGGATACGGTACGGCAACACGGCGCGCGAGGCTGCGCGGTGCAGTTCGCTCATCGGCCCGCCGTGCAACTCGCACACTTCCAGTGCGCGCTGGATACGCTGCGCGTCGTTAGGATGAATGCGCGCGGCGGACGCAGGATCAAGCCGCGCCAAACGCGTGTGCAGCGCCGCCCAGCCGCGCTGCTGCGCTTCGGCGCAGAGGCGCGCGCGCAGGGTTGAATCGGCGCCGGGCATTTCCGCGAGACCGCGTTCAAGCGCCCGGAAATACAGCAGGGTGCCGCCCACCAGCAGCGGAATACGCCCGCGTTGTGTGATTTCCTCCATCTCGCGCAGCGCATCCATGCTGAACTGCGCCGCCGAATAGGGTTCAGCCGGGTCGCGGATATCAATCAAACGGTGCGGCGCGCGCGCCAGCGCGTCAGGCGACGGCTTCGCCGTGCCGATGTCCATGCCGCGGTACACCATGCCGGAATCCACGCTGATGATGTCGCACGGCAGCCGCGCGGCGAGGTGCAGCGCGAGATCGGTTTTACCGGAGGCGGTCGGCCCCATTAAAAAGATGGCGGGAGGGTAAGTCACAATACCACGTAGTTAAGTATCAGGCAGCAAAGATGGAAACAGTAACGTTTTTCCTTGCTACTTGCTACTTGTCACTTGCTACTTTCCCCTCATAAACAATTTATCCAGCATTGTCATATCGAGCTGCACCCAGGTGGGACGGCCGTGATTGCACTGGTTGCTGCGCTCGGTGCGTTCCATGTCGCGCAGCAGCGCATTCATTTCCGAATGGCTGAGTTTGCGCCGCGCGCGCACCGCGGCGTGACAGGCCATACCGCCCAGAATTTCATTCATCCGTTCGTCCAGGCGCGCGCTGGTTCCGTGGGTCACAATATCCGCCAGCGCATCGCGCAGCAGCGCTGCGGCGTCCACGTCGCCGAGCAGCGCCGGGATTTGCCGGATCAGCAGCGTCTCAGGCCCGGCGCGGCTGATTTCAAAGCCCAGCTTGTTTAACAACTCGCCATGCTGCTCGGCGGCCTGCGCCTCATGCTCGCTCACGCTCACACTGACCGGCACCAGTAGCGGCTGCGCGCGCACGCCTGCGCCTTGCAGCGCATCTTTCATGCGCTCATACAATACGCGTTCATGCGCGGCGTGCATGTCCACCAGCACCAAGCCGCTCTTGTTCTCGGCCAGGATATAAATGCCTTGTAATTGCGCCAAGGCATACCCCAGCGGCGGCGCGTCCTGAGCAGGTGCGTGCGCGCCCTCCTGTTCCATTTCCAGCGCCGGTTCCAGCGCCGGCGTACCGTGCAAAATAGTATAGGCGCCGATTTGTTCACGCACCTCTGATGCGCTGGCGTGCAAGGGCATGGCAGCTTGCTGCGTGTGTTGCGTGTGCGGCGATTGTGTTGCAGCCGGTGGCCGGGCGGCGGAGACGGTCTGGCCCGCGCGCGTTCCGGCCAGGGCCTGCTGCACCGCGCGATACAGAAAATCATGCGCCATGCGCCCGCTGCGGAAGCGCACTTCATGCTTGGCCGGGTGCACGTTCACATCAACCTCTTCCGGCGGCAGGGTGAAGTACAGCACATAGGCCGGGTGGCGTCCGTGATACAGCACGTCCTGGTAAGCCTGGCGCAGCGCGTGGCTCACCAGTTTGTCGCGCACCAGGCGCCCGTTGAGATAAAAATATTGCATGTCGGCCTGGCTGCGCGAAAAGGTGGGCAGGCCGATCCAGCCGCTCACGCGCAGCGGCCCAGCCTCGAATTCCATGCTGAGCGCCTGCGCCATGAAATTTTCGCCGCACAGCGCGGCCACGCGCCGCTCCGGCCCTTCATCGGCGCGCAGCGTGAACACGGTGCGCTCATGATGGCGCAACGTGAAACCCGTATCGGCGCGCGACAAGGCCAGGCGCTTGACGGTCTCTTGCAGGTGATCGAACTCGGTTTGCTCGCTCCTGAGAAACTTGCGCCGCGCGGGAATGTTATAAAAGAGATCGCGCACCTCCACCGTGGTGCCGATAGGGTGTGGCGTGGGGCGCAGCGCGCCGCTCTCGCCGCCGGTGACGATCCAGCCGTTGGCGTCCTGCGCGCTACGCGAGGCGAGACTGAGGCGCGCCACGGAACTGATGCTGGGCAGCGCCTCGCCGCGGAAACCGAGGCTGCGCACCTGTTCCAGATCACTCAGATTTTGTATCTTGCTGGTGGCGTGACGGCTCAGGGCCAGCGCGAGATCGTCCTTGCGGATGCCGCAGCCGTCATCGCGCACCCGCATCAGGCGCACGCCGCCCTGCTCTACATCTACCTCAATCTGGCGCCCGCCCGCGTCCAGGCTGTTCTCCAGCAATTCTTTTATCACCGAAGCCGGGCGCTCCACCACCTCACCGGCGGCGATCTGGCTTATAAGTACATCGGGCAGGCGCTGGATGCGCGGCGCTTCGGACAACGGGGACCTCTCAGGCAGGTTTGACCGCCATAGTATAAGGTCAAAACCTCCAGCCCAACCCCCTCCTTTGCAGCCATCCCTCTTTGAAAAAGGGGGACTGAGGGGGATTTGGCAAGGATAGCACTACTGTAAACCCCCCCTGCCCCCTTTACAAAGGGGGGAATATACTCGAAGCGCCAGGGGATTATCTGGTCAGAGTCTGCGTGCCGAGGAATTCTGGTAGTGGACTTGTATCCCGCTGCGTCTGCGCTGGGCTTCCTCGGCCAGCACGGTGCCGGGCGGGGCCTTGCGGATAAAATACTCGCGCACGCCTTTCATCACGGCCTGCGCGAGCTTTTCCTGATGGCTCGCATCGCGCAATTTTTGCTCTTCGCGCGGATTGGAGATGAACGCGGTCTCGACCAGGATGGAAGGCACGTCCGGCGATTTCAGCACCACGAACCCGGCCTGCTGCACGTCCGATTTATGCAGATCGCCCACGCCGTCCAGTTCGGCCAGCACGTTGGAGGCGACGTCGTGGCTCGCCTCTATGGTGGCGGTCTGCGACAGGTCGAGCAGCACCGAGGCGAGCAGGTCGTCCTTGTCATCCAGGCTCACCCCGCCCACCAGGTCCGCGGCATTCTCGCGTTCGGCCAGCCAGCGCGCGGCCTCGTTACTCGCGCCGCGCTGCGACAGGGTGAACACCGAGGAGCCGCGCGCCTCCGGCTTCAGAAAAGCATCGGCGTGTACAGACACAAACAGGTCGGCCTTGTGCTCGCGCGCCTTGTGGATGCGGCCGCGCAGGCTCACGTAATAATCGCCGTCGCGCGTGAGCACGGCCTTCATGCCGCGTTCCTTGTTGATAATCGCGGCGAGTTTGCGTGCGATGGCGAGGGTAATGGTTTTTTCCTGCGTGCCGCGCTTGCCGTGCGCGCCGGGGTCTTCGCCGCCGTGGCCGGCGTCTATCGCCACCACTACGTCGCGCAACGGAACGGCGGGTTTGGCCTCGCGCGGCTGCTCCACGGAAGCCTTGACCGCCGCAGCGGGATACAAGTCCACTACCAGGCGGTGGCCGTATTGTTCGTAAGGTTTGAGGGTGAAACTTTTGGCCTCGACGCCTGGCTTGATTTGCAGCGTGAGGGTGGCGCCGTCCAAAGCGGGCAGGCTTTCGATTTTGCTGAACAGGCTCTTCTTGTTGTCGTAGGCGGGCAACGGATTCAGCAGGCGTGCGTCACTGATCTGGATTTCAATCCGGCCAGCCTGCTGAGTGAGTTGATACTGCACCGGCCCGCTCAAATCCAGCACCAAACGGGTATTGTCGGGCGCGGGCCAGATGCGCACGCCTTGAATATCCACCGGCGCGGCGGCAAGCGGTGTTGCCATCAGTACCAGTATCAGCGCTACGCCAAGGCATTTCATTATTCTGCTCCCGGCCAGATTTTGTATTAACCTACTCCATAAAAAATTATTTTGCAACTATTTTATAGAGTTACAGTTTAAACCTCGACTAATTTGCCGGTTATGGGCGCCAATCGGCCATGGCGCCCAGAATTTCCTCGCCACGCGCTGTTTTTGCATTTAAATTCAATAGCCTGCCGTGATTGTTCAGGCCTAATGTCAGTGTTATATCCGGCTCCGGCAGCACGCCCGCGCCCCGTTCCGGCCATTCGAGCAGACAGATGGCGTGCGGGGCAAGGTAATCCTCCAACCCCATGTCCATCAATTCGAGTGGTGATTTAATTCTATATAAATCAAAGTGATATATAGTAAAACCGGCAAGCTCATAGGGCTCGACCAAGGTAAACGTCGGGCTCTTCACCGCACCCTGATGCCCTAAACCGCGCAGCAGGCCGCGCACCAAAGTGGTCTTGCCTGCGCCCAGTTCGCCGCTGAGATAAATCCTGTCCCCTGCGCGCAGTTGCCGGGCCAGCTCCGCGCCAAAGGCCAGCATCGCGGTCTCACTGGGTATCACGCAGTGCGCCTTACGCACGATTTACTAACACGCGCAAAGGCGCAAACAAATCGCTTGCCAGCAGTCCACGCTCGCCGCGTTGCGCCGCCTCATCCGCCGCCTGAGCGTGCAGCTGCACGCCCAGCCGCGCGGCATCGGCCAGCGTCATGCCTTGCGCGATCAACCCTGCCATCACACCGGTCAGCACATCGCCCATCCCCGCGCTCGCCATGCCGGGATTGCCCGCCGTGCACACGCTGACCGGCGCATCCCCGGCGGCAATCAACGTGCCCGCGCCCTTTAACACCGCGACACCGCCGTACTGCGCGCGCAGTTGCCGCACTGCGTGATAACGATCATGCTGAATCACGCTGCTCGCGCAATTCAACAAACGCCCGGTCTCGCCGGGATGCGGCGTCAATATCCAATTGGCACACGTGCGCGGATGCTGCGCGAGTAGTGTCAGTGCATCGGCATCCACGATCAGCGGCAAAGAAGTCCGTAGCACGGCATTGAACAATTCAGTCGCCCAAGGCAACACGCCGAGTCCGGGACCGATGGCAATTACATCCGCCTTTTCCAGCAAGACCTGCAACTGCTCCGCGCTCTCCACCCCATGACACAACAACTCCGGGCGCTGCGCGCTGATGTATGACGCATGCGCCGCGCTCGTGGCGACATAAACCAATCCGGCCCCAACACGCGCCGCCGCCTCAGCCGCAAGACGCACCGCGCCCGCCATGCCGTGATCGCCGCCTATCACCAGCACGCGGCCATAATCGCCCTTGTGCGAATCGCGCGCACGCAACTTGAGCCGCGGCAGATTTTCCGCTGCCAGCCGCACTGCGGCAGGTGCGGCGTGCTGAACAATCTCCTGCGGCACACCTAAATCATCAAACATCATCTTGCCGCAATGACTCAACGCCACGCCGGTGAACAAGCCCTGCTTGAGGGCGAGAAAACTGACGGTAATGCTCGCATGCACCGCCGCGCCGAGCACCGCACCGCTGTCCGCATCCAGCCCGGAAGGAATGTCGAGCGCCAGCACATGTTTATGCGCATTATTGATCGCCTCAATCGCGGCGCGCCACGCGCCTGTCACCTCCCGATCCAGTCCGATGCCAAACAGCGCATCCACAATCAGCTCAGCGTCTTTAAGCCGCAGCGCGGAAAACGGCGTCACCTCCACGCCCGCCGCGCGCAACGCCTCATACGCCACCCGCGCATCCCCATGTAGCGCATTCTCCTCCCCCACCTGCAACACGCACACCTCCAGCCCGGCCTGTTGCGCCAACCGCGCCACCACAAACCCATCCCCGCCGTTATTCCCCGTCCCGCACACCACCACAACGCGCCGCGCCTGCGGCCAATGCGCCCGCAACACCTCAAACCCCGCCCGCCCCGCGCGCTCCATCAGCGTTGTGCCGGGAATGCCGTATTGCTCGATGGCAACACGATCAAACTCCCGCACCTGCGCGGCGCGGTATAAATTGACAGGGAGGGTGGACATGGAGGCTATGTTAAGGCATACGACCTGTACGCACTACAGCGGGAATAGCCTGGATGAAGCATGGCGAAATCCGGGACACATCCTGATTTCCGAACTTCGCTCCAAACGAATTACACTCGCTGACTTTTAAGCTTTGCTTTGTAACGCTCGCGGAATTTTTTTATTTTGGGTGAGCCCTGTAGGGTGGGCACGTTTTTCGTGCCCACGCAGACTCAATTCCGGTACGAATCGCGTGGGCACAGACAGAGTGCCCACCCTACTTCACTAGGCGTTAAGCTTTGCTTTGTAACGCTCGCGGAATTTTTTGAGTTTGGGTGAGATTACTAGCTGGCAGTAGGGTTGATTTCCGTTTCTTGCGTAGTAATCCTGGTGGTAGTCTTCGGCGCGGTAGAAGGCGCTGAAGGGTGTGACTTCGGTGACGATGGGGGCGAGCCAGTCGCCGGAGGCGGTGACTTCTTTAATCACGCATTCGGCGGTCTCTTTTTGTGCCGGGCTGTGGTAGAAAATCACCGAGCGGTACTGCGTGCCGGCATCGTTGCCTTGACGGTTGAGGGTGGTGGGATCGTGTAGGGTGAAAAATATCTCCAGCAGTTCCTGATAGCTGATCACATCGGGATCAAACGTGACCTGCACCACTTCGGCGTGGCCGGTGGTGCCGGCGCAAACTTCACGATAGGCGGAATTTTTTATCTTGCCGCCGGAGTAACCGGATTCGACTTTTGATACAGCCTTCAGGGCGGCGAACAGGGGTTCCATGCACCAGAAGCAGCCGCCGCCCAGCGTTGCAAGCTCCGCGTTCGCGGACATCAGGGAAGTTCGCGGTGCATGCCGATCAGGGTGAACAACTCCATGCGCGAGGAAGGATTGTTGAGGAACACACCGTGCAGTTTGCTGGTAGTGGTCCAGGAGCCGGGTTTTTTCGCGCCGCGGTAGCACATGCAGAAGTGCTGGCACTGCATGATGACCGCCACGCCCTGCGGCTGCAAGACCTCTTCGATGACATCCGCGATCTGCGCAGTGAGCTTTTCCTGCACTTGCAGGCGTTTGGAATAAATATCCACTACGCGCGCGAGCTTGGACAAGCCGACGATGCGCCCGTTCGGGATGTAGGCGACGTGCGCCTTGCCCACGAACGGCACCATGTGATGTTCGCAGTGGCTGTGCAACTCGATGTCGGACACCAGCACCAGCTCATCATAGCCCACTGCCGGCTCAAAGGTTTTGAGCAGGTGTTCCTTGGGGTCCTGTTGATAGCCCTGGAAGTGCTCCTGCAATACGCCGATCACGCGCTCGGGCGTATCGCGCAAGCCGTCGCGCTCCGGGTTTTCGCCGATGTATTCCAGCAGCCCGCGGATATGCGCCATGGCTTGCTGGTCTTTTTTATTGGATGATGAGGAATCAGACATGATGGGCGTCCAGTGTTGCCGGATAAACGATAGAGAAAGTTGATCGTGATTGGAATACGGCGTGCGCAACGCCGGTACAGTTCAAGATGATACCGCGTCTTTGCCGGCCGTGAGGTTTAAATATTTCTGTTGTAATTGTTCTTTGGTTTCAACGTAATCCGGGTTGAGCGGGATGCAGTCCACCGGACATACCTCCACGCACTGCGGTTTGTCGAAGTGTCCGACGCATTCGGTGCACAGTTTGGGGTCTATGACATAAATCTCCGCCCCTTGCGAGATCGCGCCGTTGGGGCATTCCGGCTCGCACACGTCGCAATTGATGCAATCCTGGGTGATCATTAACGCCATACGTCACCTGCTTAATAGCGCCATAAATCTACTGCGCGGTTTCCAAGCCCTATTATGTATATGAAAAGACGACTTACCACTTCGGTAAAATTATTCTATACCTGATTGAAATAGTCAACTATTGCAGACGCTGCACGGTTTCAGCGACACGCTTGCCCAAGGCGCGGCACAGACGTTTTTCTTCCTCGCTCAGCGGGCGCTTGTCGTCCGGCCCGGCCCAATGGCTCGCCCCATAGGGTGTGCCACCGCTGGCGGTGGTGGTCAAGTCCGGCTCGCTATACGGCAGGCCTACGATCAACATGCCGTGATGCAACAGCGGCAACATCATGCTGACGAGCGTGGTCTCCTGGCCGCCGTGCAGACTGGCGGTGGAGGTAAACGCCGCGGCGGGCTTGCCGGTCAACGTGCCGGACAGCCACAGGCTGCCGGTGCCGTCCAGAAAATACTTGAGCGGCGCGGCCATGTTGCCAAAGCGCGTCGGGCTGCCGATTATCAGCCCCGCGCACTCTTTCAGGTCGTCCAGCGTGGCGTAGGGCGGGCCGGAGGCGGGGATGCTGTCCTCGGCTGCTTCGCATACCGCCGACACGCGCGGCACGGTGCGCACACGCGCCTGCATGCCGCCCACCTCCTCCACGCCGCGAGCGACGTGCTGCGCCATCTGCGCCACACTGCCGCCGCTGCTGTAGTACAATACTAAAATATCGGCCATAACGGATTCATGGATTCAGCAGCGCATGTTAGCCCAATTTAACTGTAATGCACAGGGCTTGAATCATCTTGCCGGAATACTGACGTCTTCATGACCCGCAAAAAACTGTTACCGCTGTTCGCTCTGCTCGCCGGGCTGAGCGCCGCTTGCGCAAGCATCCCCTCGCAGGAGATGAGCGACGCGCGCCAGGCGGTGCAGGCCGCCCAGGAAGCCGATGCCGGTACACTCGCCCCGGAGCAGTTCAGCGAGGCGCAGAGGCTGTTGGAGGAGGCGCGCGGCGCGCTCAGCCTCGGCAATTACAGCGCGGCACGCGACTACGCCCTGCTCGCCAAAGAGGCCGCCATCCGCGCGCGCGGGCAGGCGCTCGGCGCTGAATAAAAAGACGTATGGCGTTAATGATCACCCTGAAGTTTTAAATTACTTTCTTCTGCGCATGCGCACCTCACAATTATTACTGCCCACACTCAAGGAAACACCCTCCGACGCCGAAGTCATCAGCCACCAGTTGATGCTGCGCGCGGGCATGATCCGCAAACTCGCCGCCGGCATCTACAACTGGCTACCCCTCGGTCTGCGCGTGCTGCGCAAGGTGGAAGCCATCGTGCGCGAGGAGATGAACCGCGCCGGCGCGCAAGAGGTGCTGATGCCCGCGGTGCAACCAGCCGAACTATGGCAGGAGTCCGGGCGCTGGGGGATGTACGGCCCGGAGCTGCTGCGCCTGCAAGACCGCCATAAGCGCGACTTCTGCTTCGGCCCGACGCACGAGGAAGTCATCACCGACCTGGTGCGCAATGAAATCCGCAGCTACAAACAACTGCCCGCGACCTTTTACCAGATACAAACCAAATTCCGCGACGAGCCGCGCCCGCGCTTCGGCGTGATGCGTGCGCGCGAATTTTTAATGAAGGACGCGTATTCATTTCACACCGATAAAACCAGCCTGGAAAAAACGTACCAGGTGATGCATGAGGTGTACACGCGCATCTTCACCCGCCTGGGGCTGAAATTCCGCGCCGTGTACGCCGACACCGGCGCCATCGGAGGCACCGGCTCGCAGGAGTTCCACGTGCTCGCCGACTCCGGCGAAGACGCCATCGCCTTCTGCCCGGACTCGGACTACGCCGCCAACGTGGAGCTGGCCGAGGCCGTGCCGCCCGCCGGCAACCGCCCC
>JAMCTV010000018.1:0-6155 GCA_023381235.1 Gammaproteobacteria bacterium | reverse complement strand
ACAGTTTTTTGCGGGTTTTTAAAAGTAGACCCTAAGCAATGCCTCAAGACCCTGCTGGTGCAGGGCAAGGATGGCGTCGTCGCGCTGGTGTTGCGCGGCGATCACGAACTGAATACGGTGAAGGCCGCCAAGCTGACGCAGGTTTTCGCCCCGCTGACCCTGGCCACGCCGCAACAGGTACAGGACGCGGCGGGTTGCGCGCCTGGCTCGGTGGGGCCTATAGGTTTGAAAATTCCCGCCATCGCCGACCGCGCCGCCGTGCACACGAGCGACTTTGTGTGCGGCGCAAACCAGGACGGCAAGCATTTGACCGGCGTCAACTGGGGGCGCGACCTGCCGGAGCCGCAGGTGGCGGACATCCGCAACGTGGTGGAGGGCGACCCTTCGCCCGACGGCAAAGGCAAACTGTCCATCGCGCGCGGCATCGAAGTGGGTCACATCTTCCAGCTCGGCAGCAAATACTCCAGCGCGATGGGCGCGAACTATCTCGACGAGAACGGCCACTCGCAAGCGATGGAGATGGGCTGCTACGGCATCGGCGTGTCGCGCGTGGTGGCTTCCGCCATCGAACAGAACCACGACCCGCGCGGCATCATCTGGCCCAACCCCATCGCGCCGTTCCACGTCGCCCTGCTGCCCATGAACATGCACAAATCGCCGCGTACGCAGGAAGCAGCGGAGAAACTTTATAAGGAACTGACCGGCGCGGGGATAGAGGTGTTGTTTGATGATCGTTCTCTGCGCGCGGGCGTGATGTTCGCCGACATGGAGTTGATCGGCATCCCGCATCGCATCGTGATCGGCGAACGCGGCCTCGACGCCGGAACCGTTGAATACCAGGGCCGCCGCGACACGCAAAGCCAAAATGTACCGCTGGCTGAAATCACCGGCTTTCTGAAGGCGCGCTTATAAGCCGCTCTTCTTTCAGTCGCCGATGGTACCGTCTGGGTAATAACACTTTCCAGAAGACTGAGTTGAGATAATGCCTGTCGCCGCGCAAGGCAATCAGCCGTCCAAGGTTTCTTCGCCCGTCAATGCCGCTGGTAGACCCAGTAATCATATCTGCTGGGGCAGGTCGTCCTCATTTTCAAGGATTTCCCGTCCTTGGCGAGGATGACGCTCCAGGAAGTCTTGTAGCCGGTTTCCGCGCCGGTCGGGCACCAAGCTGTATTGTCGCAGAAAGTGATGAGATAATCGTCGAGGGCGACCGACGTATTTGCCTGCCCCAGGCTTCCTCCGTCCGTACTTGGGAAAAATCCCTCCTCCCGCGGGAAATTGCTGTTGTGCGGCACGAGAGATCCGCAGGTAATCTTGCCATTGGCGATCATGATCGCACTGATCGTGGAATGCCCCATAAGGCTGGTTGTACGGGCTACATTGAAATCGCCGTCATTGTAATAAAGGCCGTTCAAGGAACGCAGCAGCCCTTCTTTTTCCGATGCAGCCCCCTGATCCTGCTCTGGCCGTGCCGCCTTTTCCTTGAGATAACGCAGACCGGCGATTTTCTTGCGCACTTCGGCTGCATCCTGAGCCTTGGGCGCGGCCTTGAGGTAAAGCTGGAATGCCGCTTCCGCCGCGTCGTAGTGCTCGGCCTTCTCCAGCACGATACCGCGGTTAAAGTGGTATTCGGCTACCCACGGGGCGAGACGCATCGCTTCGCCGTAAGCCTCGGCAGCATCAAGAAAGTCGCGTGGTGATTTCGCCGATTGTGCCGCCGCCTCGGCGCGCCCTACGTGGTCGACTACGGCATCTGGTACGGCCGGTTTGGGTGACACCCGGTTTGCGGCGGCGATAGCCCGCTCCATCGCCTGCTGCTCAGCTACGCTGCCCTTGGCAGATTGGTTCACCTCCATCATCGCGCGTTCGAATGCAGCGCGCGGATTTTCCGTTTGCGCCATCGCAAGACTCCCTGCCATGGCGAGAAAAACACTTGGCGCCGCGAGCCAGACAAGGTTGGGTCGGATTTTCATCTCTGGGTTCTCCTTCATCATCAATCGTAGTGATGATCCGAAATGTGAAAACCAAGCTATGTCGGATCTGCGGAATATTGAAATCACATCCAAGTCAACAACCGTATGAACGCTGCACCCAAGAGGCAGGTCGCAAGCACCAGCAACGCGGCAGCAGTCTGCATGAATCTGTGGGCACGAATGAAGTTTATCCTTCTCGCACGCAACGCGGCTTTTGCAACCTCCGCGAGGGTTGGGTCCTCATGCTGAAGGAGCTTCATGGCCTTTACATGATGGAACATGGCGCCCGATGCGTAAAATCTTTCCAGAAGAGCAAACAGGACGGTAAGCGCGAAGGCGATGACCGAGCCTGAAATCAACATTTGCAGCCTACCATCCGAGAAGGGGTTTTGCATGGAGAGATCCGTTATCCGGGTGATGAGAAACCCAACAACGGCGATGCCTGCCAATGGGAGCCGGATAAGCTCGAAAGACAGGGTTCGGGATTTCTCGAAGAGCTCCATGTCCGCGCCATAAGACGTTTCAGGAAGAGCAGTCCTCGTGAGCAGTAATTCCTGCCAGTTTTGCGCGACAGCCACTGCACGTACTGCTTCGCGTCGTCCCACGAGACGTTCATCACCGGGCGCCGGCCGCGGCCCCAGCCCGCATCGCCCGGATTGTGGCCGCACCCGCTTTCGCGCACGCAGGCGTCCCACTCGTCGAAAGTCACCTCGAATTTCCCCGCCGCAAACTGGCTGGCAATCGTGACCAGGTGCTGCGGACCTTCGTCGCTGTCGCGCCCCGGTTCCGATGCGGGCGAACCTATCATGAAGCTGCCCGCCGGTATCACCACCATTTCGGGACAAGCATCGCAGTCTTTGAACACGGTGCCGACGCGCTGGGCGAACGCCTCACTGACAACGACCAGCGTAGCCACGAGCAGAGAATCACGCGTAGTTTCATAACACCTCCCCCGTGGAAATTGATGCGACCATACTGGCATCGGGCCACCCGCAATACAACAGGGGATCCGATAACGCAACTCGTCTCTCAAGCATTGTCCCCAGGTGCAGGGCCAGCAAGTAGGTGCGCGGGTTTGTAAAGGATGCCCCAAGCGGTGGCTATCAGGGCAAGGGAGCCCAGCACCACGAAAACGATTTCGATGTTGCGCACGCGCCCCCCGTCCTCCAGATACCAGGCCAAGATAAAGACGTGCGTAGGGCAGGCGGCGGCGAGGAAGATCGACACCACAATTTTTGCCCGCGCCCATCCCCCTAGCACAAGACCGCCCAGCGCGCCGATGATTGCCGCGCCCGCGAGTTGCAGGGCAAAATCGTTGCCGAAGAGGGGGGCGAAGACGGGAAGGAATTGTCTTTTGACCATGATGAAGATGCTTCCCAACACTCCGACTCCAGCGATCCCCATGCTGATGGATTCATTCAGCAACAGAATGGTGAGCGGCGTATGGGTGTTGGGTCTTTGTGGGTTCATGGTAGGGGCTCGCTAAATAGAAACATTTAGGATCAGGTCTTGCTCTTTGTCTAGGCGTCAGGTCGACCTAAAAGAAACGCACGACGCCCAATCCAATCGTCTTCCCCGCAACAGCCATGGTTTTGTCGGCGGTGGCCAAGCGTCGGACATGAATACCCTGCGCTATCGCTAAATGCAACGCATCCAGTGTACGTAATGGGAATCTGCCGAGGCGCGCGATCAAGCCCAGCGCCGCGATTAGGTGCTCGTCCGCGATCGGATAAACCTGCAGAAACCCGGCGCGAACGTCCTCCTCAAAGGATGCAAACACACGTAACTCAACTGCCTTTGTAAGTTCGCCCATGCGTCGGCGCCGGGCCTTGTCTTGCACGACTCCGAGGTTGTAATAACCTTCCGCCCACCACGGCGCCAGGCGCAGCGCCTTTTCCATCTCCTCGATGGCAAGGTGCATGTCCTCGGGCTGCTTGGCGAGTTCGATAGCGCCTTGGGCGCGGGCCAGATGTCGGCGCGCTTCGGTCGGGACGGCGGGCGCAGGCTTCAGGGCAAGTGCGGCGGCGATGATGCGCTCCCGCAACGTGTCATCCGTCGGTGCGGCCTGCACTTCCTGCACCAGGCGGTCAAAGTCCTCGCGCGGGCCGACATGGGCATCCCAAGCCTGATTCAGGAAAAGGAATGCACAGATGGCAAGGGGAACACGGCTTATGTTCATCACGATTCGCCTCCGTTTCCATTGCAGGTTTGCATCAGTTGTCCTTACAAGCATCCAGTTGACCGTCTGTTCGCGGTGGACCTCACTTCACCGGCCAGCCATGCAGCCCGGATAAAGCGAGGCGCAATCCGGATTATGGCGCAATACTGCAACGCTCCCGGATTCCATCTGTGGGTGCAGCCAGGCTGCGCACTGTTGCCTCCCCTGCTCTGAATTCATGTCGCCGCTTGCCGCCGCGCCGCACATCAAGGCAAGGCAGCGGCGGCAACAGTTTCGTATGGATCGTTCATTTCCGCCGCTGCAAGATTTGATCCCTGTGTCCCGAGTCCGTACCGCAGTTATATTTGATCGTCAGCGTGTTGCCATCGCGGCTCAGGATCGCCGTCGTCGGTCGTATGTCTTCCATGCTGCTGCACGCGGCTGACGTGAAGGGGTGGATCCGGTACCCGCTCAGCGGCGCGCGGTGGTTACGGTTGCTAGGCACGAATATGGAGGATGGACCATCTCGATATTCAGGGTAACTCCGTACACTTTCCGGATCTGTATCTACTATACCGTAAGCGATTTCATCATTTCTCACACGCACCTCGGGCCACGAGCTACCATGACTAGGGCCGCGGAACACCGCACCTTCCAGCGATCTCTTCAGCGCTTCGAACTCCTGCTGCTCGCGCGCCGCCTGCGCTTGAGGGCTTGTTTGCTGCTCTATCTTGTATTCCAGGCCGGCAATCCGTTTGGCGACGTCTTTACTGTCCGGCGAATTGGGCGCGCCGATCAGATAAAGCTTAAAGCTCTGTATCGCTTCGGGGTATTTACCGGCCTTGTCGAGAACGACACCGAGATTGAAGTAATAATTCGCGTTCCAGGGCGCAATCTTCAGCGCCGCCTCATACTCCTTCGCCCCATTCAAGTAGTCCTGTGCGTTTTTGGCTTCCTGTATCGCCGCTTCGGCACGACCCTCAAAGCGGAGGGCCTCATCGGGTGTCGCTATGGGCGGCTTGATTTTCCGCGCAATCAGCAGAATCCGTTCGCGCAATTGCTGGTTCTTCTCGCTGCCCTCCGCTACCGCTTGCAGCGCCACTGTGTAGTGGCTCAGCGCTTCGCGGTATTTACCCGCCTTCTCCGCCGCGGCGCCATCGGACTCGCTATCGGCGAGAACCGCAGTCACGCCACCTGCCAGAAAAACCAATAACATGATTGGTCTGCGCATGATTATTGCTCCTTCATTCTGGAATCTGTTTTGTCATCGCACCGGCAAGCGACGGCTTCTTGCTCACCTGCTCGCCCTTGCGCTCGAGATCGTCGATCCCGCTCGCCGCCCGCTTGGCCTCTTCCAGCGCCTTCTTCGCCTCTTCCAACGCGCGGCGCTTTTTCTCTTGCTCGGCCTTTTTCTTCTCGTCTTCCACTTTCTGCTGCGCGGCGGTTTCCTTCTCGATTTGCTTCACTTCCGGCTTTTGTTCTGTTACCTGCTTGGCGTCTTTCTCCGTGGGCGGCGTTGAAGGCTTCTGTGCATCCTTGAGTTGCTGTCTCAGCGTAGGCAGATCCTTGACGGTCAGGTGGCCCAGCCCCAGCTCTTGGAGTGCACGCTGGCTCACATCAATTTTTTCCGCCTGCGTTGCCGTGGCATTGAGCAACTTGTCGTAGAAACGGTAAAGATCGCCGCCCGGCCCCAGCGGACCCGCGTTCGTGATTCCCGGCACAGACTGCAAGTTCTTCGGGCAGTCAACGCCCGGAGTCTCGCCCTTTAGTGTGCGCTCGACCTGCTGCCGAAGATGGCGCACTTCATGCACATCGCCCTTGCGGGCGGCGGGGAAGGCGTGATTGGCGATCCACGCGGCGCAGGCAAACGCTTTTCCGGGTGATGAAACGACAACGCCCAAGTCGCCCGACTTGAGCTTGAGGGTATCCGCAGCACCCGCGCCCATTGTGACATTCCCTCCCTTGATATCGAGCGCACGGCTCTGCGTTCCTTTCATTTGTTTTAGCCCAGTTTGCCTGTCCTGCCC
>JAMCTV010000017.1 GCA_023381235.1 Gammaproteobacteria bacterium | reverse complement strand
GCAACCCGTGAGAGTTCGAGTCTCTCCTTTCGCACATATGTTGTTTACTGTCCCATCTACCCTTAAACTGGATGTATGAATACCCCTATGCAAGTTTCCATTGAAACCACCTCCGGGCTGGAGCGCCGTATGAAGGTGCGCGTGCCGGAAGAGCGTGTCAACCTTGAAATTCAAAATCGCCTGAAGTCGCTCGCAAACCGGGTGAAGCTGGACGGTTTCCGTCCCGGCAAGGCGCCGTTCAAGCTGATCGAGCAGCAATACGGTTCGCAGGTGCGCCAGGAAGTAATGGGCGAGATGCTGCGCAAGAGCTTCGCCGAAGCGGTGGTGCAGCAAAACCTGCGTCCCGCGGGCAGCCCCAAGATTGAGGCGCAGAGCGTGCTCGCCGGCCAGGGCCTGGATTACAGCGCGGTGTTTGAGGTTTATCCGGAGGTGAAGCTAAGTGCAATCGAAGGACTGAAAGTGGAGAAGCCGGTGGCGGAAATCACCGAGCAGGACGTGAGTAACATGCTGGAGACGCTGCGCAAGCAGCGCGCGACCTTTGCGCCGGTCGAGCGCGGCGCGCAAAACGGCGATCAGTTGCAGATACACTTCAAGATGCGCATCGGCGACGGAGAGTGGCAGGAGCACGGCGACAAGCTGTTCACCTTCGTGCTCGGCGTCAACGACGTGGAGTTCGACAAGCAGTTGATCGGCGCCAAGGCCGGGCAGAACCTGGCCGCGCAACATACCTTCCCCGCCGATTACACCAACCCGGACGTGGCAGGCAAGCCGGTGCAGTACGACATCCAGGTGGTGAGCGTGAAGGAGCCGCAACTGCCGGAGCTGGACGAGCAATTCGTGCGCAGCTTCGGCGTGGCGGAAGGCACCGTGGAGGCCCTGCGCAAGGAGGCGCGCGCCAACATGCAGCGTGAGCTGGAGCAGGCGATACAGGCCGGGATACGCAGCCAGCTCATGGATGCGCTGTATGAGCGCAATCCGGTGGAGGTGCCTAAGGCGGTGTTGGAGAACGAGGTGGAGCAACTGATTGCCCGTGCGCGGCAAAACCTGGCCATGCGCGGCATCAACGCCGAGGGTGCGACGCTGGATCGCGCGAAATTCGAGCCGGACGCACGCCGCCGCGCCGCCCTGGGCATGTTGCTGAGCGAGATCGCCGTGCGCGAAAAGATCAGTCCCGACCCCGCCGCAGTGCGCGCCCGGCTGGAGACCATCGCCGCCAGCTATGAGAAGCCGGAAGACGTGATGAAGTGGTACCACTCAAAGCCGGACCAACTGGCGCAGATCGAGTCGCTCGCAGTGGAGGACCAGGTGATCGCCTGGCTGTTGCAGCGCGCCGAGATCAGCGAGCGCGCGTCAAGTTTTGACGCCTTGCTCAATCCGGGAAAGGTTAAACAGGCCCCCTAAGAAACCTCTGACTTAAGTCAGAGGTTTCTGCGGTGCATGGATGCACCGCCATGTTACAATCACGCAAGTGATTGTAACATGAAGAAAAGCAAAAACCACGTTTTTGCTTTTCGTGCTCTGAGAAGTCCAGGATGGACTTATTCAGAGCTTCTCTAAAGGAAACGTGTGTTATGACCGATACATATCGTAACAAGGAGCCGCGCGCCGTGACCAATCTCAATCTCGTCCCCATGGTGGTGGAGCAGACCTCGCGCGGCGAGCGCGCCTATGACATTTACTCGCGCCTGCTCAAGGAGCGGGTGATTTTTCTGGTGGGGCCGGTGGAAGACCACATGGCCAATCTGGTGGTGGCGCAGTTGCTGTTTCTGGAGTCGGAAAACCCGGACAAGGATATCCATCTTTATGTCAATTCTCCCGGCGGTTCGGTGAGCGCGGGACTCTCCATTTACGACACCATGCAATTCATCAAGCCCGACGTGAGCACCCTGTGCATCGGCCAGGCGGCCAGCATGGGCGCGCTGCTGCTGGCGGGCGGAGCCAAGGGCAAGCGATATTGCCTGCCCCACTCGCGCATCATGATCCATCAGCCGCTGGGCGGCTTTCAGGGCCAGGCGGTGGATATAGACATCCACGCACGCGAGATACTCGCGGTGCGCGACCGTTTGAACAAGGTGCTGGCCAAGCACACCGGACAGGACCTGGACAAGATCGCGCGCGATACCGACCGCGACTACTTCATGGACGGCCAGGCGGCGGTGAAATACGGCTTGATAGACGCGGTATTGGCCGAACGTCAGGTAAAAGCCACCGCCTGATCCGGCACAGGGAGGTGGCGGCATTTTTCAACCGCTTAAAAGCGGTTGAAAAATGGAACAAAGCACCCTAATAATTCAAAGGGCCACGTTTTTGCTTTGTTGAGATGAAAAAGCCCAAGGGTGGGATTTTTCAGATGCTATTGGCGAACACTACTTGACGCACGAGGTCATAGTGCTAGTATCAGCATAACACGGGTGTCATAAATCACGGCTCTAAATCACAACTTAGGCACGAGGACACGAGAGTGGACGACAAACACGGCAAGGGAGCAGGCGGCGAAAAACTGCTGTACTGCTCATTCTGCGGCAAGAGCCAGCATGAGGTGCGCAAGCTCATCGCTGGCCCTTCGGTGTTCGTGTGCGACGAGTGCGTCGAGCTGTGCAACGACATCATCCGCGAAGAGGTGCAGCAGAAAGCCGCCGGAGCCAAAGGCAAGCTGCCCTCTCCGCACGAAATCCGCAAGGTGCTGGACGACTACGTGGTGGGCCAGACGCACGCCAAGAAAGTGCTCTCGGTCGCGGTGTACAACCATTACAAGCGCTTGCAGCACGGCCAGAAGAAGGATGAGGTCGAGCTCGCCAAGAGCAACATCCTTTTAATCGGCCCCACCGGCTCCGGCAAGACCCTGCTCGCCGAGACCCTGGCGCGCCTGCTCAACGTGCCGTTCGCCATCGCCGATGCCACCACGCTGACCGAGGCCGGCTACGTGGGCGAGGACGTGGAAAACATCATCCAGAAGCTGCTGCAAAAGGCCGAGTATGATGTGGAAAAGGCCCAGACCGGTATCGTCTATATAGATGAAATAGACAAGATTTCGCGCAAGTCGGACAACCCTTCCATCACGCGCGACGTATCCGGCGAGGGCGTGCAGCAGGCGCTGCTCAAGCTCATCGAGGGCACCATCGCCTCGGTGCCGCCGCAGGGCGGGCGCAAGCATCCGCAGCAGGAGTTTCTGCAGATCAACACCGCCAATATCCTGTTCATCTGCGGCGGGGCGTTTTCCGGCCTGGACAAGATCATCCGCGACCGTTCCGAGAGGGGCGGCATCGGCTTCTCGGCCGAGATCAAGAGCAAGCAGGACCGCAAGAAGCACAACGAAATCCTCAACGCCGTGGAACCGGAAGATCTCATCAAGTACGGCCTGATACCGGAATTTGTCGGCCGTTTGCCGGTGGTCGCGGTGCTGGAGGAGCTAGACGAGTCGGCGCTGATGCGCATCCTGACCGAGCCCAAGAACGCCCTGGTCAAGCAGTACGCCAAGTTGTTCGAGATGGAAGGCACGCAACTGGAACTGCGCGAGGATGCGCTGCGTGCGGTGGCGCACAAGGCCATGATCCGCAAGACCGGCGCGCGCGGCCTGCGCTCCATCCTGGAACGGGTTTTGCTTGATACCATGTACGAGCTGCCTTCACTGAGCAACGTGAGCAAGGTGGTGATAGATTCCGGCGTGATTCAGGGCCAGACCGACCCATTGCTCATCTACGAGGGCACGGAACAGCAGCGCGCCGCTCCGGATTGAGTATTGTTCCGGGACGAGATTGAGAGGCGCCCTTGAGTTGATGTCAGGGCGGCCTCATATCACCTCATAAGGGCGGTGGCTGAGGCCACCTGGTCGCCGTTTACAACTGAGGTTATACGCTATGTCACTTGAACTCACCCAGCAGTCCCTTCCCGTGTTGCCGCTGCGCGACGTGGTGGTCTATCCCTACATGGTGATCCCGCTGTTCGTGGGCCGGCCCAAGTCCATCAAGGCGCTGGAAGCGGCTATGGAGGCCAACAAGCAGGTGCTGCTGGTGGCGCAGAAAAGCGCCGCCCTGGACGATCCCAAGGTTGAGGACATCTATTCGGTCGGCACCCTGTCCAATATCCTGCAATTACTCAAACTGCCCGACGGCACGGTGCGCGTGCTGGTGGAGGGCGCGGAGCGCGCGCGCGTGCTGAACCTCTCCGGCGGGGATGACTATTTCACCGCGCAGGCCGTCCCGTTTCCGGTCACGCCGGTGGACGAGCGCGAGACCGAGGCCTTGTCGCGTTCGCTGCTGGCGCAATTCGATCACTACGTGAAGCTCAACAAGAAGGTGCCGCCGGAGATACTCACCTCGCTCGCCAGCATAGACGATGCGAGCCGCCTGGCCGACACCGTGGCCGCGCACATGACGCTGCGCCTGGAGGAAAAGCAGGCGGTGCTGGAGATCGCCGAGGTGCGCGCGCGCTTGGAGCATTTGCTGGTGGCGCTGGAGCGCGAGCTTGACCTGATGCAGGTCGAGAAGCGCATCCGCGGACGCGTCAAGCGCCAGATGGAGAAGAACCAGCGCGAGTATTATCTCAACGAACAGATGAAGGCGATCCAGAAGGAATTGGGCGAGTTGGAAGACGTGCCCAACGAGATAGAGGAGCTGGCTAAGAAGATCAAGAAGTCCGGCATGTCCAAGGAAGCGCTGACCAAGGCCACCACCGAACTGAACAAGCTCAAGATGATGTCGCCCATGTCCGCCGAGGCCACCGTGGTGCGCAACTACCTGGACTGGCTGACCAATGTGCCGTGGAAGAAGCGCAGCAAAATCTCCAAGGATTTAAAGCAGGCCGAGGATATCCTCGAAGCCGATCACTACGGGCTGGAAAAGGTCAAGGAGCGCATCCTCGAATACCTTGCGGTGCAGCAGCGCGCCGAGCATCACAAGAGCCCGATCCTGTGTCTGGTCGGGCCGCCCGGCGTGGGTAAGACCTCGCTCGGCCGCTCCATCGCGCGCGCCACCAACCGCAAGTTCATGCGCATGTCGCTGGGCGGAGTGCGCGACGAGGCCGAGATCCGCGGCCATCGCCGCACTTACATCGGCGCGCTGCCTGGCAAGATCATCCAGAACATGGCCAAGGCAGGCACCAAGAATCCCCTGTTCCTGCTCGATGAGGTGGACAAGATGGCGATGGATTTCCGCGGCGATCCGGCCTCTGCGCTGCTGGAGGTGCTGGACCCGGAACAGAATCACGCCTTCAACGATCATTACCTGGAGGTGGACTACGATCTCTCCGGGGTGATGTTCGTGTGCACCGCCAACACCTTGAATATTCCCGCGCCGCTGCTGGATCGCATGGAAGTGATCCGCCTGCCCGGTTACACCGAGGAGGAGAAGATCGCTATCGCCAAGCGCTATCTTATCGCCAAGCAGTTGACCAACAACGGCCTGAAGGAAGACGAACTCAGCTTCCAGGAGTCCGCGTTGCGCGACATCATCCGTTATTACACGCGCGAGGCGGGGGTGCGCAACCTGGAGCGCGAGATATCCAAGGTGGCGCGCAAGGTGGTGAAGGAACGGGTGCTGAAGGGCGACGAGAAAAGACTCACTGTCACCCCGCGCAACCTGGAGAAATATCTCGGCGTGCAGCGCTACCGTTACGGGCGTGCCGAGGAGCGCGACCAGATCGGCCAGGTGACCGGGCTGGCGTGGACCGAGGTGGGCGGCGATTTGCTCACCATCGAAGCCGCCATCGTACCGGGCAAGGGCAACATCATCCGCACCGGCCAGTTGGGCGACGTGATGAAGGAATCCATCGAGGCGGCGCGCACCGTGGTGCGCAACCGCGCCGCCGTGCTCGGCATCCCGAATGACGTGTTCGAGAAGAGCGACATGCATATTCACGTGCCGGAGGGCGCGACCCCGAAGGACGGCCCCAGCGCGGGCATCGGTATGTGCACGGCGCTGGTCTCCGCGCTTACGCAGATTCCGGTGCGCGCCGACGTGGCGATGACCGGCGAGATCACGTTACGCGGCGAGGTGCTGCCCATCGGCGGTTTAAAGGAGAAACTGCTCGCTGCGCATCGCGGCGGCATCAGCACCGTGATTATCCCGGAGGAAAACCGCCGCGATCTCACCGAGATGCCGAAGGAGATAGCGCAGAAGCTCGACATCCGTCTGGTGCGCTGGATAGACGACGTGCTCAAGATCGCGCTGCAACACATGCCGCAGCCGCTGCCGGAAGTAAAACCGCCGGTGACGCCCGCGGTGGTGGAACCCGCCAAGGAAAGCGGCGGGCTGATGACGCACTGACGGAAATAACAGGCAAGCCGCTTGTCAAGCGGATTCATGTGCGATGCGCTTACGGTTTCACTTGACACAGGTTTCCGCCAGTTGGTATAAATGCGCTGTTTCCTTCGAGTTCTCGCAGCGTAGCTGCCAACCTAATCATCGTGTAAGGGGAGTAGAAAAGTGAATAAAGCAGAACTGATTGATGCCGTTGCCGCCTCAACCGATAGCTCCAAAGCCGATGCCGGACGTTCCGTGGACGCAGTGCTCAGCGCCGTTACCAAGGCCCTCAAGAAGGGCGACCAGGTCGCACTGGTGGGCTTTGGCACCTTCCTGGTGCGTAAGCGCGCCGCGCGCACCGGGCGCAACCCGCAAACCGGCGCCACCATCAAGATCAAGGCGGCCAAAGTCCCCGCGTTCAAG
>JAMCTV010000016.1 GCA_023381235.1 Gammaproteobacteria bacterium | reverse complement strand
CAGCCCGGCAAGGAATACCCGGTGATCAAGGCCGGGCCTTCGCTCATGACGCGGCTCGATTCCGCGCTCACCGCCTTGCTCACCAACCTCAACCGCACCAGCGAGAACATTAATGCCTTGCTGGATGAAGATAACCGGCGCGCGATCAAGCATGCCCTGGCGGATATCGAGGTTTTGTCGCGCACCCTTGCGGCGCGCTCGGCCGCGATAGACTCCAGCCTGACCAATGCGGCGCGCGCGATGGAAAACACCGCGCGCCTGAGCGGTGAACTGGCACAGCTCGCGCAGCGCGTACAGCGCAGCGCAGACGCCTTCGACCGCATGGCCAACGAACTCGCCCGCGCAGGAGCGGGCGCAAGCGGCGTGCTTGATGACGCCCGCAGCGGCGTTCAACAATTTACCGGCGAGACGCTGCCGGAAGTGCACCAACTGGTCACGGAATTGCGCGACCTGACCGGCTCGCTGCGCCGCTTCAGCGATCAACTGGAAGAAAACCCAAGTGCGTTGTTGTATGGCAAACCCGCAGGAAAGCGCGGGCCGGGTGAATAAGCAAGGTTTGACCTATACGGCGACAATAGCCGAATATCGCCATTGCACGTATGTTCCCCCCTTTGTAAAGGGGGGCGAGGGGGGATTTTCGTAGTGGTACGGGCAGCTTTTGAGCGATGAACATGAACACACACAAACGTATTCTCAGCCGGATGCTTCTGGCTCTAACGCCCGTCCTGCTGCTCACCGGCTGTACCGGTTTGCCGCCCCCGCAAGTCGAAAGCATTAATATCTACGTGCTCGATGCGCAGCCCGCCATCAAGGCGGCGCAAGTAAAGCGCGATCTCGTGCTGGCCGTCAGCACGCCGCGCGCACGCCCCGGCTTTGACACCCCCCGCATGGCCTACCTGCGCCAGCCCCACGAACTGGACTACTTTAAGGCAAACCGATGGGCGGATACCCCGGCCCGCATGCTGGGGCCGCTGCTGGCGCAGGCACTGGAGCAAACGGGAAGCTTTCGCGCCGTGGTGCAAACGCCAAGCGCGGTGCCCGCCGACATCAGACTCGATACCGAACTGATCCGCCTGCAACACGATTTCAGCACCGAGCCCAGCCGGATACAACTCACCCTGCGCGCACAACTGATAGACGTGCGCAGCAAACGGGTGCTCGCCGTGAAGTTGTTCGACGAGACCGAGGACGCCACCAGCGGCAACCCCTACGGCGTCGTCACCGCAGCGAACCAGGCACTGCAACGCGTGCTGACCCAGTTGGCCGATTTTTGTGTTGACGCGTCAGGTAGCCAATAATTTTTTATCAGTAAACGTAGCGTGCGCTGTGCGCACGGTCACCCCTTACAAGCGGTGACCGTAAAAAATACTGGATCGGGTGTAATTGAACGGCGTTAGTTGCTATTAGTTCGATTGTTATTCGTGCGCATGGCGCACGCTACGCTTGCTAGTTAGGGTGCGCAAATGTCACGTCCACGGCAACGCACGTGCTGGTAACGCGAGTATTGGGGGACTGCCCGGGATGCGGGGGCAAAGGCCGATTCGGCAATGTCTCAGTCCGAGGCGATCATGTCCTTCGCGGCTGTATGAGTTGCAAGTACAGAGCCACGATATGGCTTCCTGAAACTCGCAAGAAGATTCTGTACCTAGACCAGTTCTTCTTCAGCAGCGCGTTCAGAGAGCGCGATCCGCGCTTCATGAAGGCTGCCCAGCGCATTCGAGCGATCTCCGCACTGCAACTGCTTGCTGTACCGTTCTCTTCGATCCACGAAGACGAAACGCATCAATGGCGTGGTTACGATGGCAAGAACAAAGAAGACCTTATGGAGTTCATCAAAGCGACTTCACGAGGCCATGAATTTGAGCCTTCGTACGATGTTGAACAAACTCAAATCGTCAGAGCATTCCAAGCCCACGTGCAGGGGAAATCACCCGCCTTTGAGTTACAACAGCGAGATGCGGTCCCCTCCGACATCCACGAGTGGGATGACTATTTCCGAATCGACGTGGGTCGCTATATCAACGACATCGAACTTATGCGCGATCTCAAGCGCCAGGGCGTTGAAATGCTGGTCGACGCCTTTCTTGCCTGGCGACAATCTACAAATACCTTCGAGCAGGACGTTGCCCTCGAACTTCGAGAGGCGGCTAAGAACTACTTCGACGCGTATTTGAAGTATGCGGCTCGGATTGCCACCGGAGACTACGCCGCGTTGCTTGACTCGCCAATAATGGCAATGGTCGTGCAGGCACTATTGCATTGCCTCCCGGAGGATTCAGCACCCGAGGAAAGTCTGAAGAAGATCGGCGCATTTTTCCAGTCGGAACATTTTTCAGAGATCCCGTATCAATGGTTGTCCGTCAGAATCTTCGCGACCCTGAAAGACATGGTGAAGCGAGGCGCCTACGCGAATCGTGAAGCCGCACTGCAACGGCTAGGCGGATTCTTTCAGGACATGAAGCACGTCTCCATTTATGCACCGTATTGCGATGCCTTCGTAATGGACCAAGCAATGGCGGCACTTGTGGCCGATCCACGCATTGCTTTAGAAGGGCGCTATGGCGTCAAGGTCTTCAGCCTAAACAACTGGGACGAATTCCTTGCATGGTTGGATGCGCTCGAGGGCGGAATGTCGCAGGAGCATCGCGCGGGATTGGCGGCGGCCTACCCGTAAGTCATGTAGGGTGGGCAAACGGATTTTGTTTGCCTACGCGGATTCAATCCCAAATTTACAAAACGTAGGTAACTTGTGCCTGCCCTTGTAGCTGCTCGGCTTAATCGAGCGTCTCACGGTACAGCTTGAGCGCAAGCAGCAGTACGGCGAGCATGAAGAGGCCGATGGGCCATACGTGCGGCAGCATTTCCACGAGGCCATTGCCCTTGAGCAGTATGCCGCGCACCATGCGCAGGAAGTGCGTGAGCGGCAGCGCTTCGCCGATGGCCTGCGCCCAGCGCGGCATGCCGCGGAACGGAAACATGAAACCGGACAGCAGGATTGAAGGCAGAAAAAAGAAAAACGTCATTTGCATCGCCTGCAACTGGTTGCGCGCCAGCGTGGAGAAGGTGATGCCGAGCATCAGGTTCGCCGCGATGAACAGCAGTACGCCGCCGTACAGCAAAAACACGTTGCCCAGCAACGGTACTTCAAACAGAAATCTCGCCAGTAGCAGAATGATGGTGATCTGAATCAGTCCCACCATGATGTAGGGGATGATCTTGCCGGTCATCACCTCGATCGGGCGCGCGGGAGTGGCGAGCAGACTCTCCATGGTGCCGCGTTCGCGTTCGCGCGTCATGGCGAGGCCGGTCATGAGGATCATGGTCATGGTGAGGATGACGCCGGTCAGGCCCGGCACGATGTTGTACTGCGTGATGCCTTCCGGGTTGTAGCGACGGTGGATGCGGATATCAATGGGGTCGGGCGCGCCGGCGAGCTGTTGCAGGCTGCCGCGCAAATCACGCATGAGTACGGTCTTGCTCAACACGGCCAGCGCGCTCAATGCGTTTGAGGTCGCCGCGGGGTCGGAGGCATCGGCCTCCAGCAGCAGCACGGGCCGTTCGCCGCGCAACAGCTTGCGCGAAAAATTCTCCGGGATGGTGACGACAAACTGCACCTCGCCCTCGGCCAGCAGCTGCTCCGCTTCGCTCTGCGCCGCGATGTGCTCTACGATGTGAAAGTAGCCGCTGTTTTCCAGGCCGCTCACAATGCTGCGCGCGAACTGGCTGTTGTCGGCCGAGAGCAGCGCGGTGGGCAGATGTTTCGGATCGCTGTTGATGGCGAAGCCGAACAGGATCAGCTGGATGACGGGAATGCCGACGATCATGCCGAAGGTCAGGCGGTCGCGCCGCATCTGGGTGAATTCCTTCATCGCGATGCCCCAGAAACGCGACCAGGAAAAGCGTTTCACGTAAACGGCTCCGCAGCGTGGTCCATGAGATGAATAAATACATCCTCCAGGCTGGGCTCGGCCAGACTGACGCGGTAGTCGCCGTTTTTTTGCAGTGCTGCCATGCTCTCATTCAGTCTGGCCGCATCTTCACCCGTGACGTGCAGGGTAGCGCCGAATACCACTACTTGCTTCACTCCCGGCAGTGTTTTCAGATGCGCGGCCAGCGCATAGAGATCGGCACCACTCACCAGATAGGTGACGAGATGCTGCTTCGCCACGACCTCGTGCGCGGTGCCGCGCGTGAGCAGCGTGCCGTAAGAGATGTAGGCCAACTGGTGACAACGCTCCGCCTCGTCCATGTAATGGGTGCTGACCAGCACCGAGATGCCGCTCGCCGCGAGCGCGTGCAGCTCCTCCCAGAAATCGCGCCGCGCCTTGGGGTCCACGCCGGCGGTGGGCTCGTCGAGCAATAACAATTTCGGCTCGTGCAGCATGCACGCGGCGAGCGCGAGGCGCTGCTTCCAGCCACCGGAGAGTGTGCCCGCCAGTTGATCGCGGCGCTCCGCGAGACCCAGTTTTTCCAGGCTTGCCTCCACCGCCGCGCGGCGGTTTTTCATGCCGTACATGCGCGCGACGAAATCCATGTTTTCGCGGATGCTCAAATCTTCGTACAGCGAAAAGCGTTGCGTCATGTAACCGGCATGGTGTTTGATTTCCAGCGTTTGCGTAATGACGTCATAGCCGAGGCAGGTGCCGCTACCGCTGTCCGGGCGCAGCAGGCCGCACAGCATGCGGATCGAGGTGGTCTTGCCGCTGCCGTTGGGCCCCAGGAAGCCGTAGATTTCACCGCGCTTCACTTGCAGCGAGAGGTCGCGCACGACATGCTTGGCGCCGAAGCTTTTATTCAGGCCGTGTACATCTATGAGCAGATCGGCGTTGCCGGTCACGGTTTTAGCGCGACATCCACCGGCTGCCCCGGATGTAATTTTATGGCGTCTTGCGGCGCGGGCCAGGCCTCCACCATGAACACCAGTTTGCTGCGCGTCTCCTTGCTGTAGATGACGGGCGGGGTGTATTCGGCCTGTGATGCGATAAAGCGGATTTGTGCCGCAACGGGCGTGCCGCAGCCGTCGCAGGTCACGGCCACGCCTTGGCCGATGTGCAAGGCGCCGAGCGCGGCCTCCGGTACAAAGAAACGTATCTTGCTATTTTGCGGTGGCAGCAGCGAGATCACCGGCGCACCGGCGGGTACCCACTCGCCTTGCACGTACAAGGTGTCGTCAATGATGCCGTCCAGGGTTGCGGAGACGGATTTCTGCTCCAGCCGCCACTCGGCCTGCGCCAGTGCGGCGCGTGCGGCGTCCACCTCCGCGGCGGCAGCGCTGATCTCGTCCTCGCGTGCGCCGAGGCGCGCGGTCTGGGCCTGTGCATTGAGTTCAGTGAGGCGCGCACGGTCGCGGTCGTAGCTGCTGCGCGCCTGGTCCAGTTGTTCGCGCGTGACCGCGCCGCTGCCGAGCAGCCTTTCCATGCGCTTGAGTTGCAGTTCCGACAGTTGCAGCGCGGCCTGCGCCTGTGCCTGCTGCGCGCGGATCGCATCCAGTTCCGAGGGACGTTTGCCCTTTTTCAGATTTTCCAGTTGCGCGGCTGTTTGCTTCAGCCGTTCCGCCGCTTCATTCCTTGCGGCCGATTCGTTCTGGCTTTCCAGGCGGAACAAAATTTCTCCCGCCTTGATCTGCGTACCGCGCTGCACAGCGAGGGTGTCGAGTGTGCCGGAAAATGCCGCGGCGATATGCACATACTCCCCCTCGGCATAGCCCTGAAAAGTGGCGGGTGTATTGTCGCTGCAACCTGCAACCACCGCTGCGCTCAAGGCTATAACTACGGTGCGGAAGGCGTGATGGCACGGCATGATAAGCTCCCCGGCAGCAGATGCGTATGAATCTGCTCATATTAACAGAGTAGTGCAGGGCGGGGCAGGGCTGGTCTTGCAATGACCCATCGGTCAAAAGGATTGTATAAAATTGTGATAACTATGCGATAAAGAGGTGATATTACGGTCTTACACTGTGCGCACTGGTGGAAACAAACGCGGAGACAGCGCCATGAACAGACGTCAATTTATTGGAACATGCATGGGGTTTGCGACCTTGCCCCTGATTACATCCAGAGTCTTTAGTGGGGATAGCGCCATGCCAACGACCATAGACAAGATTGTCAAATCGGATGCGGAGTGGAAAGCACTGCTGACACCCGCGCAATACAATATTTTGCGCGACGAGGGTACTGAACCGCCTTTTTCCAGCCCGCTGAATGATGAAAAACGTAAAGGTCAGTACGTCTGCGCCGGCTGCGATCTGCCGCTGTTCACATCCGACATGAAGTTCGACAGCGGCACGGGCTGGCCGAGTTTTTATACGACGTTACCCGGGGCTATTGAAACGAAGCTCGACTTCAAGCTGATCTACCCGCGCAAGGAGTACCACTGCGCGCGTTGCGGCGGCCATCAGGGCCATGTCTTTAACGACGGCCCCAAGCCGACCGGCCAGCGCTGGTGCAACAACGGGCTGGCATTGAAGTTTATCCCCGTATAGCTATTGTTGGATAACACCAGATAAGGAGGCGCCTACTCATGTTGCGTAAATCACTTATCGCGCTGGTCGCCGGCATCGCCTTGCCCGGCGTGATTTTGGCGCAGCCGGATGCGACCGGCACGGCTGCGCCTTCCAATAGCCATGAGACCGCCCTATTTGCCGGTGGCTGTTTCTGGTGTGTGGAATCGGATTTCGACAAGATACCCGGTGTTATAGAAACGGTTTCCGGCTATACCGGCGGGCACAAGCTCAACCCGACCTACGAAGAGGTGTCGGCCGGCGGCACCGGCCACGCCGAAGCGGTGCAGGTGGTCTATGATCCCGCAAAAGTCAGCTACAAGGAGTTGGTGGACAAGTTCTGGCGCACCATTGATCCGACGACACCGGACCGCCAATTCTGCGACAGCGGCAGCCAGTACCGCACCGCCATCTTCTATGCCAATCCACAACAGAAGATAATCGCGGAACAATCAAAAATGGCGCTCGAAAAAACCAAACCGTTCAAGGCGCCGCTAGTCACCGAAATCATGCAGGCCACAACGTTCTATGCCGCGGAAGAGTATCACCAGAATTTTTACAAAAAGAACCCCGTACGCTACAACTATTACCGCTTCAGCTGTGGCCGCGACCAACGCCTGGAGCAGTTATGGGGGAAGGAGCAGGGTCGGGCCACGCACTGATCCACTATGCCGCTCTTGGGGTGACCGCGCGCTCGATCTTCTTTCCAGCCTTCTGCCGGGCGCAGCGCAATTCGTAGGCACTTTGGAGATTCAACCAGAATTCTGGCGTCCCGCCAAAATACCGTGATAGTCTCAGCGCGGTGTCTGCGGTGATGGCACGCTGCTCGTTTAGAATACCCGTAACACGGTTAACCGGCACACCCAATGCCTTCGCTAACGCGCGCGCAGATAGTCCCAGCTCCTCCATTTCATCCCGCAGTTGTTCGCCGGGATGTATGGGACGCATGTTGTTAGCCATACTCATACCTCCTTATCGATGATAGTCCACAATCTCAACATTGTGTGGACCATCTTCACGCCACTCGAAACATATCTGCCGCTGGTCATTGATGCGGATACTGTACTGTCCCTTCGATTTCCGCCCAGAGCCTCCAAGCGATTTCCTGAAAACTGGGCCAAATCTTTTAGCTGAGTCGCATTATCAAGCCGGTCCAGCCGGAGTTCGGCTTGAGATTTAAATCCTTGGAAGCGCCGGACGTAACGACCTTGGTACAACGCCTCCGTATCTTTATCCCGAAAGCTACGAATCATGGATAACATGATTATCAAGTGTTATGAGTTACGTCAATAGGGACAGACGCAAGGGGTCTACTATTGAATTTATATAGATGGGAACTATAACGACCCGGGAAATTGGCGCGCCCTAGAGGATTCGAACCTCTGACCTTTGGGATCGGAACCCAACGCTCTATCCAACTGAGCTAAGGGCGCATGTATTGACCGCTGTGTTGCCATCCGTGGCGTAACTTCGGCTCATTGAGTCACACCGCCGGCCAGCTTG
>JAMCTV010000015.1 GCA_023381235.1 Gammaproteobacteria bacterium | reverse complement strand
GCCGAGGATGATGATTTTCATATTACTACAGAGAAAAGGGGCAAGAGAAAAGAGAAAAGAATGAGCAAGAACACGCGCCAAGATTCATGCGTGCCGCTAATGAAAAGACGCCGTCTGGCAGGCCCATGGTCATATTGTATCTTTTCTCTTGCATCTTTTCTCTGCCTCAATCCGCTTCCTGCTTTGGATTAATCCCCAGGCTCTTCAGCTTGCGGTATAAATGGGTGCGTTCCATGCCGGTGAGTTGGGCGAGTTTGACCATGCTGCCGGATTTGCGCAGATGATATTCCAGATAGGCTTTTTCAAACCGCTCGCGCGCCTCGCGCAGCGGTAAGTCGAATTCGCTTGTCGCGGGTCCGGCGGCCGTTGGCAGCGTACGGGCTGCGCCCAGCGCCGTTTCCACTTCTTCCAGGGTGATCTCCGCGCCGCTGCCCAGTATCAGCACGCGCTGCACCAGGTTTTTCAGTTCGCGCACATTGCCCGGCCAGGGGTGGTGGCGCAGCCGGTTTTGCGCCGCCACCGTAAAGGCACGGTAAGGCAGGCCTTCGTGGGTGACGAACCAGTTGACATAATAGTTGAGCAATTCGGGCACGTCCTCGCCGTGTTCGCGCAGCGCGGGTATGGCAAGCGTCAATACATTGAGCCGGTAGTAGAGGTCTTCGCGGAAGCGGTGCGCGGCGGCTTCCTGCGCCAGGTCGCGCTGGGTGGCGGCGATCACGCGCACGTTGACGCACACCGGCGCCGCGCCGCCGACGCGCAGGAAGGATTGGGTCTCCAGCGCGGAGAGCAACGGCGCCTGGGTGGTGAGCGCCATGTCGCTGATGTCGTCCAGAAACAGCGTGCCGCCGTTGGCCTGTTCCAGGAGGCCGAAGTGCACTTTGCCTTCTTTTTCCGCGCCGAACAGTTCGATGCTGGCGTTTTCATGCGCGATGGAAGCCACGCCCACTTCCACGAACGGCCCTTCCTTGCGCGCGCTTAACGCGTGAATATGGCGCGCCATCACTTCTTTACCGCTGCCCGGTTCGCCGCGGATCAACAGCCAACTGTCATGTTGCGCGATGCGCCGCGCCTGTTCGCGCAGGCGTTGCATGACGGCGCTCTTGCCGATCGGCTCGGAGACGGTGGCCACGTGCTGACGCAGGCCGAGATTTTCCTTGCGCAACTGGTCCGCTTCCAGCGCGCGGCGCACGTTGAGCAGGAGCTTGGCCATGGACAGCGGCTTTTCCAGAAAATCGTAGGCGCCAAGGCGGGTGGCCTCGACTGCGGTCTCCACCGTGCCGTGGCCGGAGATCATGATGACCGGCGCGGCGAATGCGTCTTCTCCCGCCCACTCCTTGAGCAGGGTGATGCCATCCACGTCCGGCATCCAGATGTCGAGCAGGATCAGGTCGGGCCGCCGCGCGCGCCGCTTCTCGCGCGCCGCCGCGCCGTTTTCCGCCGTCCCAACCTCGTAGCCCTCATCCTCCAGGATTTCCTGCACCAGGCGGCGGATATCGGGTTCGTCGTCCACCACTAAAATGTAGGCGCGCTTCATACGGTATGAGCCTTATCAGGGGTGTGGTGACTGCCATGCGCGGCTGCGGATACGGGCAGGCGCAGCACTAGCCGCGCGCCGCCGTCCGGCGGGTTCTCCGCGCTTAAGGCTCCGCCGTGTTCCTCCGCGATTTTTTTTACGATGGCGAGACCCAGCCCCGTGCCCCTGGGCTTGGTGGTGACATACGGTTCAAATATCTGCGCCATGATCTCGCGCGGTATGCCGGGGCCGTAGTCGCGCACGCTGATCTCAACAAAATCAGGCGGCACGCTGTGCGTGCTGAGCGTTATGCGCGCGCGGCTGTCCGGCGTAGCCTCCAGCGCATTTTTAATCAGGTTGTGCAGCAACTGGCGCAGGCGCCCGGCATCGGCCTCGACCGGCGGCAGACCGGCTTCAAGCTGGGTCTGAAACTGCGCGCCGGAGGCTTGGCCGCGGTACAGATCGAGCACCTCGTTAATCAGCCGGTTGAGATCAAGCGGGCGCGTTTGCAGCAGCGGGTTGCGCGCGTAATCGGCGAAGGCGTTCACCATGTCTTTCATCACCTCCACCTGCTGCACGATGGTGTGGGTGAGCCGGTCCAGCAATTCGCCTTCCCTGGCGTCCAGCGTCTTCAGGTATTTGTGGCGCAGGCGCTCGGCCGAAAGCTGAATCGGAGTGAGCGGATTCTTGAATTCGTGCGCCAGGCGCCGCGCCACCTCGCCCCAGGCGGCGTCGCGCTGCGCCTGGATCAGCGCGGTCACGTCGTCGAACACAATCAGGTAATCGCCTTCGCTCTCCGTGGCGGGCAGGGCCGTGCCGCGGCACAGCAGTATCTTGCGCGCACCCGGCTCTTCCAGAATCACCTCTTCACGCCATTCCCCGGCGGGCTCGGCGAGATGGTGGCGCAGGGTTGCAATGAAGGCGCCGAGGTGCGGGTGGCGTTCGGCGATGTCGTCGAGCGGCGTGCCGGCATGAGCATCGAGCGTGGCGCCCAATAGTTCGCTCGCCGCTGCATTGGCGGTGCGCAGGTGCTGCTGATGGTCCAGGGTCAGCACGCCGGAGGAAAGATGTTGCAGCAACGCCTGCAGATAGGCGCGCTGACCCTCGGCGCGTTGCTGGCTTAAATTCAGGGCATCGCGCGCCTGCTCGATCTTCCGGGTCATGTCATTAAAAGACACCACCAGAAAACCCAGTTCATCCTTGCTTTGCAAAGGCAGGCGCAACGTATAGTCGCCCGCCGCGACCGCGCGCGTGCCTTCGGCGAGATCGCGGATCGGCGCCACCAGGCGGCGGGTGGAGAAAAAAGCCGCCCATACCGCGGACAGCAGAGACAGCGCCAGCACCAGGCTCAAGGTCGCGGTGAAAGTATACTTGAGCGGCTGGCGCAGGTAGGCGAGCCGTTTGTATTGGGTAAATTGCGCCTGCACACTGGAGGCAAGCTCGCTCTGGCGCGCGGTGGCGGGATACAGCGCCTGCAACACACGCCGCTCTCCGCCTGCGCCGCCCGGCGGAGCGGAGACCACCGCGCGCACATACAGGCCCGTGTCGCGGATCGGGTCCAGCCCGATGTAATCCTGTCCCTTGGCTAGCTGCAACAATAAGGCCTCGCCCGGCGTGTCCGGCACGATGCTGGAAAGTTCGCTGCTGCTGGAGGCGATGATGCGTCCCTTCTGGGTAAACAGTGTCAGCTCGCCGGCGCTGCTGCGCGCGCGCAGCTCGTTGAGCGCGGTGAGCGTGGCTTCGTCGGGTGCGCCCTCCAGCTCCAGCGCGAGCCTTGCGGTTTGATTAAGCAGTTCGCTCAAACGCGCGTCCAGCGACACGCGGGACAGCTCCAGGGCGTCATCCAGGGCCTGCTCGATGCGCACGTCAAACCAGCTATCTATGCTGCGGTGCAGGAAACTGAGCGAGAAGTAAAACACCACCGACACCGGCGCCACCGCGAGCGCCACGAACAAAAGCATCATGCGCAGCGTGAGGCGCGAACCGATCACGCCCTGCCGGTATTGGCGCACCAGGCGTGCCAGATTCATCACGATGAGAGCGCCCAATGCGATCAGCGCCACGCTGTTGAGCGCAAGCAACAGCAGATAGAAACGGCTGAACTGCTCCGAACTCTGCGTCACGTTGCTCATCAGGTAGAGCGAGCCGAGCAGCAGGGCGAGCAGCGCCGCCATGGGCGCAAGGCCGAAGCGCGGATGTTTCAGTGTTGCAAGGGCCATGTGTACCACACGCTTGATGTTTGCCAGGCCGGAGACAGTAAAGCAGTAAGGCGCAGCGGGGCCGGCAAGCTGGAGTGATCGAGCCGCGCGCGTAGCCGTGCGCTGTAATTCGCACCTGGGGTCAAGAGGTGCTCATCGAGCAGCGGTACGTCCTTGATCTCTCCCAGGGCGGCCAGCGCCGCTGCTTGCGTGGGGAAGGCCTGTTGTACCCCAGTGCTGAGATTTTTTACCAGATACTGGCGCGTGAGCGCGTGATAGCGCAGTTCATAGCGCTGCGACAGGCTGGTCAATTCGGCATCCCAGAGCAAAGTGCGTTCGCGTTCCACCTCGATTTCCAGCAGCAAGGTGAGCATGACGCCGCTCTGCAGGGCCCCTACAATGGCCTCGCTGAGAGGGTAGTCCACCTGCGCGTTCAACAGGTATACGCCATCCACCAGCGTGGTGTCCGCGTGCAACACGGTAAAGCGGCGCTGCGCGGAAGCCTCTTCCGCCTGCGCCGCAAGATTAAACGCGCACAGCCACAGGGCCATGAACCAGGCTAGAGGCTTAGTGTTTGCGCAGCTTCGCATAATAAAAGCCGTCCATTCCCTGTTCTCCCGGCAGTATGTGCGCGCCGAGCGTGTCCGCTGCCGCGCGCCACGGCCAGACGATCGTTTCCGCCGCGGCGTCATGATGGGCGTCCAGAAATTTTTGCACCTGCTGTTCGTTTTCCTGCGGCAGCACCGAGCAGGTGGCGTACACCATTATCCCCCCGTTCTTGAGCAGCGGCCAGAGCGCCGCGAGCATGCGCGCCTGCTGCGCCGCCAGCGCCGCCACGTCCGCGGCGGACTTCAGCAGCTTGATGTCCGGATGGCGGCGGATCACGCCGCTGCCGGAGCACGGCGCATCGAGCAGGATGCGCTCATACGGTTTTCCATCCCACCACGACTGGGGCGATGCCGCATCGCCCGTAATCAGACGTGCCTTCGACGCACAGGGAAGATCGATAGCGAAGGGTCCTGCTAGTGTCGCGGGAGGCAGGATGCCGGGAGCGACCAGACCCAGGCGCGTCAGGTTTTCCTGCACGCGAGCAAGGAAAATCTCGGCCTGCGTCAGCACGTGGCCACCGTCTCCGAGCCGATCGGCAAGAGCGCCGTCATGCAACGCC
>JAMCTV010000014.1 GCA_023381235.1 Gammaproteobacteria bacterium | reverse complement strand
TAATGGATTTATTACGCTTCACCACCGCCGGCAGCGTGGACGACGGCAAGAGCACGCTCATCGGCCGTCTGCTGTACGACTCCAAGTCCATCTTCGAGGATCAACTCAGGGCCATCGAACTCACCACGCAGCGCCGTGGCGGCGCCGTCGTGGACTTGTCCCTGCTCACCGACGGCCTGCAGGCCGAGCGCGAGCAGGGCATCACCATAGACGTCGCCTACCGCTACTTCGCCACGCCCAGGCGCAAGTTCATCATTGCCGACACCCCTGGCCACGAGCAATACACGCGCAACATGGTGACTGGCGCCAGCACGGCCAATCTTGCCATCATACTTATTGATGCGCGCAAGGGTATGCTTATTCAGTCACGGCGCCACGCCTACATCGCCCATCTAATCGGCATCCCGCACATCGTGGTGGCGGTGAACAAGATGGATTTAGTGGATTACGCCCAAGATATTTACCAAACCATACGCTCCGAGTTCAGCGCGTTTGCCGATAAGCTGGGTATCAAAGATGTGCGCTATATTCCTCTCTCCGCCTGGCACGGCGACAACGTGGTGGACAAGAGCGCGAACATGCCATGGTATCAGGGCGAAACCTTGCTGGATGTTTTGGAGACGGTAAAAATCGCCCAGGACATCAACCAGCGTGATTTTCGCTTCCCGGTGCAGTACGTATGCCGCCCGCCAGATATGCAGGACTTCAGGGGTTACATGGGCCGCATCGAATCCGGGCGCGTGCGCGTGGGAGATGAAATCAGCGTGCTGCCTTCGGGCCGCCGCACGCGCGTCAAGGAAATCGTCACCTACGACGGAAACCTGAGCGAGGCCTTTGCCCCGCAGTCGGTCACGCTTACGCTGGCCGATGAAATTGACATCTCGCGCGGCGACATGCTCGTCCACCCCGGCGACGCACCGCGTGCGGGCAAAGAGCTGGACGCGATGCTGTGCTGGATGAGCGAAGAACCGCTGCACCCGGGGCGCAAATATCTCATCAAGCACACCACCCACACGGTGAAGGCCCTGCTGCCGGAGATCGAATATAAAGTGGACATGAACACCTTGGAGCATGCGCCGGTGCAGGAGTTAAAGATGAACGACATCGCGCGCGTGCGCGTCAAGGTGCAAAAACCGCTGCTGTGCGATGCCTACCGCGCCAACCGCGCCACCGGCGCCTTCATCGTCATAGACGAACACAGCAACAACACCGTAGCGGCGGGGATGCTCGAAGTGATTTAATGATACGTAGCGTGCGCCGTGCGCACGAGGACAACCATCTTATCCATGGCCACCTACCGGCGTTCAATCACTCCCGGAGCCACCTATTTCTTCACGGTCAACACCCATCTGCGGCAACCCGTGCTGACCAACGAACCGTTCTACCAGGCTTTGAAGCGCGCCATACGCCGGGTTGGAGAACCGGCCTGATGGCTTGATCGTGCGCACAGCGCACGCTACTGAACTGCATGAACGCATAAAACGCGGACAAAAAAACGGGCGCCGTAGCGCCCGTTTAAACAGCTTGTTTTTATTATTAGAAACTGTGCTTCATGCCGACCGCAAAGGCAGACGGATTCTTTCCGGCGCCAACCGAGCTGAGGCTGTTAGAGGAACCCGTGGTGCCGAGGCCATAAGTGCCGCCCGCTTCGTTGTCAACGCTGGTGTACAGGGCGTAGACCTTGGTGCGCTTGGACAGGTTGTGATCCAGGCCAATCGCCCAGTAGTCGGCGCCGTCGCTCGCACCCGTGGCATCGCTGTCGTCCGCATTGGCATAGGCAATCTTCGCCGTGTTGTTGCCAAAGTTGTGCGACAGGGCGATATAAAAGGCGTCACGCTCGGCAACCGCGACCGCGCTGTCCGCGGTGAGCCACTCATAGATGGCCGATACGGTGGTGGCCTCCATGAAGGTGTAGCTGGCGCCGATCTTGTCCGCGCGGCGGTCGCTGTTGGCTGTGGCGCTTTCTACATCTGCGTGCGCGTAGGTGACGTACAGAGGGCCGTTGCTGTAATTGAACTGCGCGCCCCAATCATCAGCACTGCTGCCGGCGGTTTCATCAAAGCCGTACTGCAAGTGCCCGCTGAAGCCGTTCAGGTTGGGCAAGAACCAGATAATGGCGTTGTCAATACCGCTGTCATAGGCACCGGCGTTGCCGTTATAGCCGTTCATTACCGAACTGTAGTCGGCAATGGTGTCGCCGAAGATATCCATGCCGTTGGTGGAGGTCTTGTACGGCTGGCCGTGGAAGCCGAGCGCTACGGTGCCGAAGGCGTCGCCGGCCACACCGATGTAGCCGTCACGGCCGCCGCCGATCAGGGCGCTACCAGCATCAACGCCGTCATCCAGGCCTACGCCGGCTTCCATCAGGAACACGGCCTTGAGGCCGTTACCCAGCGCTTCCCAGCCCTTGACGCCCAAGCGTGAACCGTTGCTGGCTACGTTGGTGGAGCGTCCGGAGGCACCCGTGCCGTCAGCGTCTGTGGATTCAATCGCCGCGTTGGCCTGACCGTAAATGGTCACGTTGCCTTCGTCGGCCATCGCAACCGGAGCGGCAACTGCGCCTGCGATTGCAACTGCAAGAAGTTTCTTCTTCATTTGCTTAATCTCCTTAAAATTTTGGATTTATCACTTCTACAAACTGCTCTAGAGTCAATTGACGTCAGTTGACCTCGGCAACATACCATAGCCGGAGACAGGGTTGCAACACTTTTTTATAAAAAAACCACACTCAAACAGCCTTATGTTGCATAAATACAACAGTAACCCGGGTGGAATGAAATGGAATCCGGGAATTTAGAATAACACCCGGATTACGCTGCGCTGCGTCAATTTTTTGACAGCGGGCTTTTCTTCCTTTTCAGCCGGTGCCAGTTGGGCCACGGGTGCGCCATGCCGGGTTATGGTAATCTTTGCTCCCTTTTCGACTTTAATCAAGCAGGCGGGATAAATGGAATTTGTGATCGGGTTAAACCAGTGAGGAAAAGTGTATTGAGCACACCCGGACGCAACAACCCTTGCCCGTGCGGCAGCGGGCTGAAATATAAAAAGTGCCACGGCGCGGCTCAGCCGCAGGCCGCTGGGCTTAAGCCAAATCCCCCCAGCCCCCCTTTGCAAAGGGGGGGGGCAGATAGCGGGAGGTCAGATAGAGGTGGATCAGATGGAGTCCCCCCCTTTGAAAAAGGGGGGCGGAGGGGGGATTTAGCAAAGGCTGGGCAGGGGGAGGCGCAGCAGAGCGGTGTTCCGCGCTCGTGCGGCGACTGTTCGCTGTGCTGCGACGGCTGGCTCAAGACGCGCGTGCTGGGGCAGGATATTTATCTCGGCCATCCGTGCCCGTACAGCGACGGGCATCACTGTACGATACACGAAAAGCGCCCGCAGGATCCGTGCCGCGTATTCTTCTGCGGCTGGGCGGAGGCGGGGAGCCATCTGCCGGAATGGATGTGGCCCAAGGAAAGCGGGGTGATCGTGCTCACCGGCCGTTCACAGTGGCGCGGCAAACCGGTGGACGTGCTGGTGTCGGCCGGGCGGGACCCGGACCAAAAGGTGCTCGCCTGGTATCAGGCGTATTCCATTGAGAATCTGCGCCCGTTTCTGTATCAACGCAACGAGCGCTGGTTCGGCTTCGGGCCTCAGGATTTTTTAAAGGAGATCGCGGCCAAGTCCGCGCGCGGCGAGGCGTTGTGGACTTGACCATGGAGAAAAGAGGCAAGAGAAAAGAGAAAAGTTATTTCGGCAAGCCTGTTCTTTTCTCTGTGTCTAAATGGCTGGGGGACTTGGATTCGAACCAAGGTTGGCGGAGTCAGAGTCCGCAGTCCTACCGCTAGACGATCCCCCATCAAAATCAGATACAAGAGAAAAGATACAAGAGAAATGAGGGCAGGATCAAGCTCTGGTTTTGGAGGAGACCTTGGAGATCAATCCTTGAAGCATTTTAGAGATTTCCTCAGTTTCTTGAATAAATTGCATGGCCAATGTCTTATCCAGGAAACCCGCTTCTATCCCGATGTAGAGTTGGGTGCGAAGCTCGCCGTACGAGCCTTTGGCGATTTTTAAGGAGCGCGCAAACTCCCTGGAGGAATTGCGTTCATAGCCCTCAGCAATGTTGGATGGGACTGAAAGTGCTGAACGGCATACCTGATCTTTAAGGTTAGGTTTTTACAGCTTTCCAGGCTACTGTATAAATTGGCGCTCAACCGGCAACTGCGTTTCCATACATCGAGTTGCTCAAAAGCCTGCACGGCTTTTCTCTTTGCTCTTGCCTCTTTTCTCTATCGCTTGGAATATTGCGGTGCGCGGCGCGCCTTGTGCAGGCCGACCTTCTTGCGTTCGACTTCGCGCGCGTCGCGGGTGACCAGGCCTTCCTTGCGCAGCGGGGCGCGCAGGGTTTCGTCGTAGGCGATGAGTGCGCGGGCGATGCCGTGGCGGATGGCGCCGGCCTGGCCGATGTTGCCGCCGCCCTGCACGTTGACGTGTACGTCGAAGTTGCCGGTCAGCTTCACGGCTTCGAGCGGCTGGCGTACCACCATGCGCGCGGTTTCGCGGCCGAAATAGTTTTCAATGGAGCGGCCGTTGATGGTGATCGCGCCCTTGCCCTTGACCAGGCGTACGCGCGCGGTGGAGCTTTTGCGGCGGCCGGTGTTGATGGTGGTTTGTGCCATGTGTATTTCCAGGTTAGATGTTTAACGGCTTGGGTTGCTGCGCGCTGTGCGGGTGCGCGGCGCCCTTGTAGATTTTGAGCTTGCGGAACATCGCGCGCCCCAGCGGGTTCTTGGGCAACATGCCCTTGACCGCGGTTTCCAGCACGCGCTCCGGCTTGGTTTGCAGCAGCTTGCCCAGGGTGGCGGTTTTCAGATTACCGATGGTGCCGGTGTGCTGCTGATAGAGTTTGTCGTTCAGCTTGTTGCCGGTGACGCGCAGCTTCTCGGCGTTGACCACCACGATGAAATCGCCGGTGTCCACGTGCGGGGTGTATTCGGGCTTGTGTTTGCCCTTGAGGCGCAGCGCGATGGCGCTGGCCAGCCGGCCCAGGGTCTTGCCTGCGGCGTCCACGACGTACCAGCCCTGCTGGACGGTTTCGGGCTTGGCGTTGAAGGTTTTCATCGGTGTCTCCAAAAACTCGCTACAAAGAACCGGAAATTTTACAGCAAAGCGCACCGCGCGGCAAGGGTGCCTACTTGTCAATCAGGCCTTCAGGCGGCGGCGCAACAGGATGCAGGCGAGATACAGCCCGGCCGCGCCATAGAGGGTGAGTACGGCGAGATGGAGCAGGGGCGCTTTGAGCGGTGCGCCGGTCATGAGCGGGCGCACCAGCTCCACTGCGTGGGTGAGCGGCAGGACTTGCGCGCCCCATTGCACGGCCTTGGGCATGGCGTCGAGGGGGAAGAAGGTGCCGCTCAGCAGAAACATGGGGGTGATGACGAGGGTGAAGTAGTACACGAAAAAGTCGTAGCTCCTGGCGAACGCCGTCACGCACAACGCAAGCGCGGCGAAGGAGGCGCCCGCGAGCAGGATCAGCGGCAGCACCCACAAGGTGTTGGCGTCGTGCACCAGGCCCATCGCCGCCGCGACCGCGAGGATGGGCGCGACCGAGATCAGGCTTTTGGTCCCCGACCAAAGCATTTCGCCCAACACGATGTCGTCCACCATGAGCGGCGCGGCGAGCATGCCGCCCCAGGTTTGCTGGTGCGCCATGCGCGTGTAGGCGGAGAACAGCGACTCGAAGGTGGCGGTGTTCATGGCGGAGGCGCACACCAGGCCGGAGGCGAGGAACACGCTGTAGGGCATGCCCTGCATCTCGCCGACAAACACGCCGAGGCCGAAGCCGAGCGCGAGCAGATAGAGCAGCGGCTCGATGAAGTTGCCGACCATGGAGGGGCCGAGCAGCTTGCGCCACACCAGAAAGTTGCGCCGCCATACGGGTATCCAGCGCAGGCTGAGGATGGGCAAGGAGTGATTCATGCTCAATCGCGCAAATCGCGTCCAGTGAGTTTGAGGAACACGTCTTCCAGGTTGGCCGGGCGGTGGATGTAGCGCAACTGGGGACGGGTGGCGAGGTCGTCCAGCAGCGCGCGCGTGTCGTGCGCGTAGCAGAATACGGTTTCGCCGATGTGCTCGGCGCGCTCCACATGCGTGCGCGCATGGCTGTTGAACCAGGTTTGAACATCGGAGCCGTAGACCTCGACGACTTGCGGTTCGATGTGACGCTCGATCAGCCCCGCCGGGCTGTCTTCGGCCAGGATGCGGCCGTGGTCCATCACCGCAATGCGCTGGCACAGGCGCTCGGCTTCTTCCATGTAGTGCGTGGTGAGAATGAGCGTTTTGCCCTGCGCCATCAGTGTGCGCAAGCGCTGCCACAACATCTGGCGCGCCTGCGGGTCGAGGCCGGTGGTGGGCTCATCGAGTATCAGCAGTTCGGGATCGTTGATGAGCGCGCGCGCCAGGGTGAGCCTGCGTTTCATGCCGCCGGACAAGGTGTTGATGCCCGCCCGCGCTTTGTAGTCCAGTTCGGCGAAATGCAGCACTTCCTCGATGCGCCGCTCCAGCGCGGGACCGGATAAGCCAAAGTAGCTGGCATAGACGCGCAGGTTTTCAATTACGCTGAAGTCGGGGTCGAGATTGTCCTGCTGCGGCACCACGCCCACGCGTGCGCGCATCTCGCGCGCCTGAGCGGGTACCGGATGGCCCAGCACTTCCAGCGTGCCGCCGCTGGGGTCTGTAGCGCCCAGCAGCATGCGCAGCGTGGTGGTTTTGCCCGCGCCGTTCGGGCCAAGCAGGCCGAAACACAGGCCGGTGGGAATCGTGAGGGCGATGCCGTCCACCACGGGTGTGCCGTTGTATATTTTACTCAGCCCGCGCGCGCAGACAGCGTTGCGCCCGTAGGATGCCGCCTGTGGCATGTTTAAATACGCAGCCGCTCTACGATGCGGCCGTGTTGCAGATGCTGTTCGATGATCTCGTCTATGTCTTCCTTGTCCACGTAGGTGTACCACACGCCTTCGGGATACACCACGATCACCGGCCCTTGTTCGCAGCGGTCCAGGCAACCGGCGTTGTTGATGCGCACTTTGCCATTGCCGCCCTTGCGCGTGAGACCGAGTTCATGGACACGCTGCTTGGCGTAATCGCGCATGGCCTGCGCGCCGCAGTTGTTGCAGCATGTTCTGCCTTCTTCGCGCTGGTTGGTGCAGAAGAAGACGTGATAGCGGTAGTAAGGCTCGGCCATATATGGAATGTGCTCGTAAAGCGCTATTATAGCTGCTTACCTGCACCCATGCGTCGCACGCCACTTTGAAGATTATGACCATTCGTTCCTATAGCTTGGCCGACCGGGTTTTGATGGGGCTGGATCAGGCGCTGCGCACGGTGTGCGCGCCTGCTGTCGCGCAGCGGCCTCTGCCCGCGCCGGACTTAAGCGATGCGGAGCTGGATGCGCACAGCCGGGCCGAGGCGGTGCGGCTGATGCGCGTCAATCACGCGGGCGAGGTGGCGGCGCAGGCCTTGTATCGCGGCCACGCGCTGAGTGCGGAAAAACCGGAACTGCGCGCGCAGATGGAGCAGGCGGCGGCGGAAGAGAACGATCATCTGGCCTGGTGCGAGCAGCGCGTGCGCGAGTTGGGAGGCCATACCAGTGTGTTGAATCCCGTGTGGTACGCCGGGTCGTTCGCCATCGGGCTGGCTTCCGGCCTGGCCGGTGATAAATGGAGCCTGGGCTTTGTGGCCGAGACCGAG
>JAMCTV010000013.1 GCA_023381235.1 Gammaproteobacteria bacterium | reverse complement strand
CGCGCCCAGCTTGGCCTTGTTGGGCGTTCCATCCAACTCGATCATGCGTTCATCAATTTCGGCCTGCGCGCCCGCATCGAGATCGAGCAGCGCCTGGCGCAGCACGCCATTCACATTGGCCACCGCCTGACGCACGCCCAGTCCCGCGTAGCGTTTCGCATCCTTGTCGCGCAGCTCCAGCGCCTCCAGCTTACCGGTCGAGGCGCCGGACGGCACCGAGGCGCGCCCGCGCGCGCCGGATTCCAGAATCACATCGGCTTCCACTGTTGGGTTGCCGCGCGAATCCAGTATCTCACGCGCCTTGATGTCTATAATCTTACTCACTCTGCTCCCTCTTGCTTTATCCTTTTATCCACGCTTGCTCGGCGAATTCATTCTTTTTGACCACGGCGTCGAGCTCCTTGAGCGTGGCCAGCAACTCTTCCATCCTGTCCAGCGGCCAGGCGTTGGGGCCATCGCTCAGGGCCTTTTCCGGCGCGGGATGGGTTTCCATGAACAACCCGGCCACACCCGCGGCAACTGCGGCGCGCGCCAGCACCGGCACGAATTCGCGCTGGCCGCCGGAGACGCTGCCCTGCCCGCCCGGCAGTTGCACCGAGTGGGTGGCGTCGAACACCACCGGGCAGCCCGTGTCGCGCATCACCGCCAGCGCGCGCATATCGGACACCAGGTTATTGTAGCCGAACGACACGCCGCGCTCGCACACCAGAATCTGCTCATTGCCGGTCTCGCGCGCCTTGGCGGCCACGTTTTTCATGTCCCACGGCGCGAGGAACTGTCCCTTCTTGATGTTCACCGGCTTGCCCTGGCGCGCCACGTTCTGTATGAAATTAGTCTGGCGGCACAGGAACGCCGGGGTCTGCAATACGTCCACCACGCTCGCCACTTCTTCCAGCGGCGTGTCCTCGTGCACGTCGGTGAGCACCGGCACGCCGATCTCGCGCCGCACCTTTTGCAGTATCTTGAGCCCCTGTTCCAGGCCGGGGCCGCGAAAGCTTTTGCTCGAAGTGCGGTTGGCCTTGTCGAACGAAGATTTGTAGATGAACGGAATCCCCAGGCGCGCGGTAATGTCCTTGAGCCGGCCGGCGCTGTCGAGCGCGAGCTGTTCGCTTTCGATCACGCACGGTCCCGCGATCAGGAACAGGGGCTGATTCAGCCCCGCTTCAAACCCGCACAGCCTCATTGCGCCGCCGCCTGCCGCTGCGGTTGCGCCGTGCGCAATTCGCGCGCCGCCTGGATGAAGCCGCTGAACAGCGGATGTCCATCGCGCGGCGTGGAGGTGAACTCGGGGTGGAACTGACAGGCCACAAACCAGGGGTGATTGGCGATCTCGATCATCTCCGCCAGCTTGCCGTCCATGGAATATCCGGAGATCACCAACCCCTTGTCTTGCAGCAGTTCCGCATAGTTGTTGTTGAACTCGTAACGATGCCGGTGGCGCTCCACGATCACGTCCTTGCCGTACAGATGATGCGCCAGCGTGCCCGGCTTTAGACGGCAGGACTGGCCGCCCAGGCGCATGGTGCCGCCGAGATCGGCGCCGGGCGCGCGCTTCTCAATGGTGCCGGTGTGCGTCTCCCACTCAGTGATGAGTCCGATCACCGGATACGGCGTGGCCGGATTGAACTCGGTGCTGTGCGCATCCGCAAGGCCCGCACGGTGGCGCGCGAACTCGATTACCGCAACCTGCATGCCGAGGCAGATGCCGAGATAGGGTATGCCGCGCTCGCGCGCGTATTCGACCGCCTTGATCTTGCCCTCGATACCGCGCGCACCGAAGCCGCCCGGCACCAGGATCGCGTCCATGCCTTCCAGTTGTTTGGCGCCGTGCTTTTCAATGTCTTCGGAATCCAGGTAAACGATCTTGACCTGGGTATGCGTGCGTATCCCGGCGTGGGTGAGCGCCTCGGACAGCGATTTATAGGATTCGGTGAGATTGACATACTTGCCCACCATGGCGACCGTGACCGTGGCCGTGGGATGTTCGATCGCGTACACCACCTGCTCCCATGCGGAAAGATCGGCCTGCGGCACGTCAAGATGCAGTTTCTCCACCACGATGCCGTCCAGTTCCTGCTCATGGAACAGCAGGGGGATTTTATAGATATTGTCCACATCCACTGCGGAGATCACCGCCCGCTCCTGCACGTTGGTGAACAGCGCGATCTTGCGCCGCTCGGCGTCGGGCAGCGCGCGCGCGGTGCGGCACAGCAGCACGTCGGGCTGAATGCCTATGCTGCGCAACTCCTTCACCGAGTGCTGGGTGGGTTTGGTCTTGATCTCGCCCGCGGTGGCGATGTACGGCACCAGGGTAAGATGCACGAATACGCTGTTCCCCGGCCCCAACTCCACGCCCATCTGGCGGATCGCTTCGAGAAACGGCAGCGACTCGATGTCGCCCACCGTGCCGCCGATTTCCACCATGGCGATGTCCGCCTGGTTCGCGCCCTCGTGGATGCAGCGCTTGATTTCGTCGGTGATGTGCGGAATCACCTGCACCGTGGAACCGAGATAATCGCCGCGCCGCTCCTTGCGGATCACATTTTCATAGATGCGCCCGGTGGTGAAGTTGTTGCGCTTGCTCATGGTGGTGCGCACGAAGCGCTCGTAGTGGCCGAGATCCAAATCGGTTTCCGCGCCGTCCTCGGTGACGAACACCTCGCCGTGCTGAAACGGGCTCATGGTGCCAGGGTCTACGTTGATGTACGGATCGAGCTTGATGAGAGTAACCTTGAGGCCGCGCGCCTCGAGGATGGCGCCGAGAGAGGCGGAGGCGATGCCCTTGCCCAGCGAGGACACTACGCCACCCGTCACGAAGATAAATTTGGTCATGCCACCTCGATATTTTCAGGAAACCTCTGACCAAGCCAGAGGTTTCTGCGGCACAGGGACGTGCCGCCGTTTTTCAAACACGAAAGTGTTTGAAAAACGAAGAAAAGCAAAAATCGAATTTTTGCTTTTCGTGCTCTGAGAAGTCCAGGATGGACTTATTCAGAGCTTCTTACGGTGCTCTGGCGGAACACCGGATGGGGTTATAGACTACCAGAAAGCGCAGATCACGACAATGAAATCCGCAGCCCAGGCTCGCCTGTTCCGGCCTGAAACGGCTCGCATACCCACAAACCGCCTACCGCGGCCAGTTGACTGTCAATATAAACCAGCGGGATGCGCGCTCGCTGCCAGGGGGGGATGCCCGCTTCTTGAAACAGCTTTTTGAGCTCATGCGTTTCCCGCCGATGTACCGGCTTGCAGCGCTCGCCGCCCCGGCGGAAACGCACCGTCGCCATAGCCGCCGCCTTAATCCCCGCGCCCGTATCTGGGATGCAACTGAGCGTGCCCAGGCCAGCAGGCAAAATGAGCGGCTGTTTCATATCCCAGGGGATGACTCGATCTGCATCGTGCGCCGGGAGCGGCGGCATGGCATGGAGTTGGTCCCGGTAGCGGCGCACTTCGGCTCCACGCCAGTGTACACACGGCGTGGCGTCAGCACGGGCGCCCAGTACATCGCACACAATGCGCTGCACATGGCGCGAGTCTGGCAGGGGTAAATCGAGGCCCTTGATCCAATAACGCAACAGGTTACGGCGCCGCGCGCCGGATAGTGCGTTGAGTCTGGAAACGGAAAGTGTATTTTTATGCGCACCCTGGGCCTGGCTCAGGTCCAACTCGGCCAAGGCGTCCATCAGATCTGCGGCTTCGGCCTGATGCCGCGCGCTGCGCGCCAAGGTAGCTGCCGCAGTGGGCCAATGCGCGTTTATTTCAGGAATGACGTCGTGACGCAGCGTGTTGCGCGCAAAATCGCGGCTGATATTGCTGGGGTCTTCGATCCAGCGCAGCTTGTGCTCTTCGGCGTAACGGCGCAGCGCGGGGCGGCTGAATTCAAGCAGGGGACGCAGATGCAGCCCTTGGGCAAATCCGGCGCACGGCGGCATCGCCGCGAGGCCGTGCGGGCCGGAGCCGCGCAGCAGTTGCAGCAGCAGGGTTTCCGCCTGATCGTCCAGATGATGTGCGGTGAGCAGACAGTCGCCCGGCTCCATCAAGCCCGCCAGCGCCTGATAGCGCGCGCGGCGCGCGGCAGCTTCAGGACTCACGCCGGGACCGGCCTTGGCGTGCACGCGCACAGTTTGGCAAGGAATACCCAACCCGGCGCAGACTGTTTGACAATGTTCGGTCCAGTTCGCGGAATCGGGATGCAGGGCGTGATCCACGTGCGCTGCCTGGAGAATGACACCGTACTCGTCACGCAACCGCGCCATGGCGTGCAGCAGGACGTGAGAATCAAGCCCACCGCTATAGGCAATCCAGTAGCGGCGCGGAGCGGGATAGCGGCGGTCGCTCCCGGCATCCTGCCTCCCGCGACACTGGCAGGACCCTTCGCTGTCGCTCTTCCCTGTGCGGCGCAGCACGGCGAGCAAGGCGTCCGCGCTGAAAAATTCCTTATTCGTTGTAGCTCCCGTAGCTCATAAGGCGTTGATAACGGCTTTGCAACAGTTGCTCCATCGGGATTTGCGCCAGCGCCTCAAGATTTTCCAGCAAGGCGCGTTTCACGCGCTGCATCGTGTCCGCCACATCGCGGTGCGCGCCGCCCAGCGGCTCAGCGACGATCTGATCTATCAGATTCAGCTTTTTCAGGTCCTCGGAGGTGATGCCCATCGCCTGCGCCGCCTTGGGCGCGTGCTCCGCGCTCTTCCACAATATCGAGGCGCAGCCTTCCGGCGAGATCACCGAATAGGTGCTGTACTCCAGCATCAATATCCGGTCGCCCACGCCGATGGCCAGCGCGCCGCCGGAGCCGCCTTCGCCGATCACGGTGCACACCACCGGCGTGTTGAGCCGCGCCATGGCAAACAGATTGGTGGCGATGGCCTCGCTCTGCCCGCGCTCCTCGGCGCCGACACCGGGATAAGCGCCCGGCGTATCTATGAAAGTGAGCAGCGGCAACTTGAAGCGTTCCGCCATACGCATCAGGCGCAGCGCCTTGCGGTAGCCCTCGGGGCGCGGCATACCGAAATTACGGTACACGTTTTCCTTGGTGTCGTCACCCTTTTGCGTGCCGAGCACCATCACCGGCTTGCCCTCCAGCCGCGCCACGCCTCCCACCACCGCCGTGTCGTCGCCGAAGCGGCGATCGCCGTGCAGCTCTTCAAAATCGGTAAACAGGCCGGCGAGGTACCTATGCAGATGCGGACGCTGCGGATGACGCGCCAGTTGCGAAATCTGCCACGGGGTAAGCGTGGAAAAAACATTTTTGATCAGCGCCTTGGACTTTTCCTCCAGGCGCATGATTTCCTCGGCGATATTCGCGCTGCCGCCATCCTGCACCGAGCGCAGGCTCTCGATCTTGCCTTCCAGTTCGGCGATGGGTTGTTCAAAGTCGAGAAAACGCAGGTCCATGGAGATTCCTTAATAGAGGACGCGCACCCGCTGCTCCCCCACCAGTGCGGTCAGGCGCTGCAGCAGGTCGTCGTCCGGCCGCACGCGCCAATCGGCGCCCAGCGGCAGTTCGGCGTTTACCTGCTGGCCATTATACGTGTTCTGGTAGCGGATGCGTACCGGGCAGGCGCCGTTGCGGAACGGGGCGAGCGCTTCGGCGATGGCAGGAATCTGGCCGTTTCCGGCCGCCTGTCCCTCGATCTCAATCAACAAGCCTTTGGCGTACACGGCGCGCGCCTGATGGATGTCGCACAGGCGTTCTGCCGTGATGCGCGAACCGCCGCTGTAATCATCGCTCGCCACCTCGCCTTCCACCACCAGCAGTTTGTCCTTGCCGAGCAGGTCGCGGTAACGCTGATAGATCTCGGCGAACAGCGCCACCTCCACGCGTGCACTCTGATCATCCAGCGTCAGCACCGCCATGCGCTCGCCGCGCCGGGTGTAAAGCGTGCGCAGCTCCGCCACCAGCCCCGCCACTGTGACCGGCTTACCGTGAAAATTACCCAGTTCCGCCAGGCGGCAGGTGGTGAATTGCGCGAGTTCATCGGCGTAACGCGTCAACGGATGGCCGCTGAGGTACAACCCCAGGGTTTCCTTTTCATAGGCCAGGCGCTGATCTTCGCTCCACTCCGGCGCAGTGATATAGCGGCGCACCGGCGCAGTCTGCCCCGCCGCCTGGCCAAACAGATCGTCCTGACCCGCGCTATGATTGCGCTGCTGCTGCTCGGCGGCGCTCATCGCCTCCGGCAGCGTGGCCATGAGCGTGGCGCGCCCCGGCCCCAATTTGTCCAGCGCCCCGGCCCGGATCAAGGCCTCCAGCGCGCGCCGGTTGACCTTGCGCAGTTCGACGCGCGCGCACAAATCGAATAAATCCTCGAACGGCCGCTCGCGCCGCGCCGCCGCGATACTTTCCGCCGCCGCCTGGCCCACGCCCTTCACCGCGCCCAGGCCATACACCAGCGTGCGGTCATCACACGCCGCACACGGATGTGCCAGTGTCGCGGGAGGCAGGATGCCGGGAGCGACCAGGGTGAATTTATACTCGCACAGGTTCACGTCCGGCGACAGCAGCGCAAGCCCCAGCGCGCGGCATTCTTCAACCATGTGCACCACCTTGCCCGGCGCTGC
>JAMCTV010000012.1 GCA_023381235.1 Gammaproteobacteria bacterium | reverse complement strand
CCGCCGCTCGGCGCGCCGCAGGACCAGCCTGGCGCGCTCGCCGCCTGCTTCGAGATCATGGACGGCTACAACGCCACGCCCTGGCTCGGCAGGGTCGAGTTCGTGTACCGCGATTTTCTCCAGGTGCTGAATCTGGAGCAGGACACCCCGTTCCCCGCCGTGACCCATGACTGGCTGGTGGAGCGCGCGCTGCCGGATTACATCTACACCACCTCCGACCTGATCGAACTCAAGGGCAACGCCTACAAGACCAAGCGCAACGAGATCAACCAGTTCCGGCGCAGCTATCCCGATCACCGCATGGAGCCGGTCGGGCGCGAGCACTGGGACGGCATCCGCGACCTCGTCAACCGCTGGCTGCAGAGACGGATGCGCCTAAGACCGCGGAACTGGAGCGCACCGCCATCAACCGCGCGCTGGAGCACTACGACCACCTGCAACTGGACGGCCTGTGCCTCGTCATCGGCGGGCGCATCGAAGGCTTCACCTTCGGCGAGCGCATCACGCCGGACGTGGCCAGCGTACTGGTGGAAAAAACCAACTTCACCATCCAGGGGTCGGCGCAATACCTGTTCCGCGAATTCGCCAAGACCTACCGCGACTGCACCTTCATCAACGTCGGTGACGATCTGGGCCTGGAAAACCTGCGCAAGGTGAAGATGAGCTACCGCCCGGCGCTGTTTGGCGAAAAGTTCACCCTCAGCCGTTACAGTGCTCAAGGCTGAACATGCCGCGTCCGGCGGCGTAGAGCTACAGACTGATGAGGGCGGCGCGGGAATACGCGCCGCGCGGCTCACTGATCTCGACGCCTTGATTGCGCTGGAGCGCCACTTTCCCGGCGACCGGCTGTCGCGGCAAAGTTTCCGCCGTCTGCTGCAAGGCGGCAGCGCCGAAGTGTGGGTGTATGAAGAGGCGGGGTGTGTGGCGGGCAATACGGTGCTGCTCTACCGGCGCAATTCAGCCCAGGCGCGGCTCTACTCCCTCATCGTTCATCCCCGTTATCAAGGCCGGGGCATCGCGCGCGCGCTGCTCCATCACGCCGAACAGGCCGCCATGCGACGCGGCTGTCAGCGCCTGAGCCTCGAAGTGCGCACCGACAACGCCCCCGCCTTGCGTCTTTATCAAAAGGATGGCTTCCAGCCTGTGCGGCAGATCGCCGATTACTATGAAGACCACGCCCCCGCGCTGCGTCTGGAGAAACTGATAGCAAGCACCATGTAGCAAGCAATCGCGGGCGAATATCCAGTATCATATCGCCTGATCCCTTTTCTCTTTTCACTTGTATCTTGTAACTGCCTTTATGCAATACATCTACACCATGAATCGCGTCGGCAAGGTGGTGCCGCCGAAGCGCGAAATCCTCAAAGACATTTCCCTCTCGTTTTTTCCAGGCGCCAAGATAGGTGTGCTGGGTCTGAACGGCTCCGGCAAATCCACGCTGCTGCGCATCATGGCGGGCGTGGACAAGGATTACATCGGCGAGGCGCGTCCGCAGCCCGGCATCCGCATCGGCTTTCTCGCCCAGGAGCCGCAGCTTGACCCCAGGAAAGACGTGCGCGGCAACGTGGAAGAGGCGGTGGCCGAGACCAAGGCGCTGCTCCAGCGCTTTGACGAGGTGAGCATGCGTTTCGCCGAGCCGATGGACGACGACGAGATGAACAAGCTGCTCGAAGAGCAGGCCACGTTGCAGGAAAAAATTGATGCCGCGGGCGCGTGGGAGCTGGATCGCACCCTGGAGGTCGCCGCCGACGCCTTGCGCCTGCCGCCGTGGGAGGCGGATGTCAGCAAGATTTCCGGCGGCGAGAGGCGGCGCGTGGCGCTGTGCAAGCTGTTGCTGTCCAAGCCCGACATGCTACTGCTCGATGAGCCAACCAACCACCTCGACGCCGAATCGGTCGCCTGGCTGGAGCGTTTTCTGCACGAGTATCCCGGCACCGTCATCGCGGTGACCCACGACCGTTATTTTCTCGACAACGTGGCGGGCTGGATACTGGAGCTGGACCGCGGGCACGGTATCCCCTGGCAGGGCAACTATTCTTCGTGGCTGGAGCAAAAAGAAAAGCGGCTGGAGGTCGAGGAAAAGCAGGAGACTGCGCGTCAGCGCGCCATGAAGGCCGAACTGGAATGGGTGCGCAGCAATCCCAAGGGACGCCATGCTAAGAGCAAGGCGCGCCTCGCGGCGTTCGATGAACTCGCCGGGCAGGAAGTGCAGAAACGCAACGAGACCAAAGACCTGTATATTCCCCCCGGCCCGCGCCTGGGCGATCTGGTGATCGAAGCCGATGGGCTACGCAAATCATTCGGCGAGCGCGTATTGATTGATGGCTTGAGTTTCAATCTGCCGCGCGGGGGCATCGTGGGCGTGATCGGCCCCAACGGCGCGGGCAAGACCACCTTGTTCCGTATGCTGGTCGGGCAGGAAAAGCCGGATGCCGGTACGCTACGCGTGGGCGAGACGGTGCAACTCGCCTACGTGGATCAGTCGCGCGACACGCTGGATGGCAGCAAAACCGTGTGGCAAGAGCTATCCGGCGGTCTCGACATGATTACCGTGGGCAAATTTGAAATGCCTTCACGCGCTTACGTGGGGCGTTTTAACTTCAGGGGCACCGATCAGCAAAAGCTGGTGAAGGATTTATCCGGCGGCGAGCGCAACCGCCTGCATCTCGCCAAACTGCTCAAGAGCGGCGGCAACGTGCTGCTGCTCGACGAACCCACGAACGATTTAGACGTGGAGACCCTGCGCGCGCTGGAAGAGGCGCTGCTCGACTTCGCCGGTTGCGTGGTGGTGATCTCGCACGACCGCTGGTTCCTGGACCGCATCGCCACTCACATGCTCGCCTTCGAGGGCGAGGGCGTTGTCACCTGGTTCGAAGGCAACTACACCGACTACGAAGCCGACCGCCACCGCCGCCTCGGCGTCGAAGCCGACCAGCCGCACCGGCTGAAATACAGGAAGCTTGCGGGGTAAAGCGGTTTGGAATGCGGTATTATTCACACATGAAAAGTACTGTAAGAGGAGCTAACTCATGAGTCAAAGCTATACTGCGATTCTGGAGCGGGAGGGTGAGATGTATGTGGCGCTCTGTCCGGAGCTCGATGTCGCAAGTCAAGGTGCGACAGTAGAAGAGGCTACCGCTAATTTAAAAGAGGCGGTAGAGTTGTTTCTGGAATGCGCGGACCCCGATGAGATAAGGCACTGTTACGGTTCCCATACCCAATCATGCTGAGTTAAAGATAGGGACGATTTTATCCATTATCCGGCAGAGCGGCATTCCCCGTTCAGAATTCGAGTCTTGACTATGGTTGTTCCCCGATGCCAGCTTGCGCTGTTTGTCTGTGTTTATCAGGTTGTCCTGCCGTTTGAAGGTGCGCTGAACTACGATGCCCGTAACTATTCCCGCTGACTCCGTCGGCATCGTTACGCCGCAGACGTTGCGTTTCAGCGCGCCGCTGGCGCTCGACTGCGGGCGCACGCTGGATAGTTACGAACTGGTCTACGAAACCTACGGCGAGCTGAATCAAGATCACTCCAATGCGATACTGATTTGTCACGCGCTGTCCGGCGATCATCATGCCGCGGGCTATCATTCGCCGCAGGATAAAAAACCCGGCTGGTGGGACTCCTGCATCGGCCCCGGCAAGCCGTTTGATACGCGGCGCTTCTTTGTGGTGTCGCTGAATAATCTCGGCGGCTGCAGGGGCTCCACCGGTCCGGTGAGCGTGAACCCCGCCACCGGCAAGCCGTATGGTCCGGATTTTCCCATCATCACGGTGCGCGACTGGGTGCGGAGCCAGAAGCGCCTGGGCGATGCGCTGGGCGTAAAGCAGTGGGCGGCTGTGATAGGCGGGAGCCTGGGCGGGATGCAGAGCTTGCAGTGGGCGATGGATTATCCGGACGGACTGCGCCACGCGCTGGTGATCGCCGCCGCGCCCAAGCTTTCCGCGCAGAATATCGCGTTCAATGAGGTGGCGCGCCAGGCCATCATGTCCGACCCCGATTTTCACGCCGGCCATTATTATGAACACAACGTGACGCCGCGCCGTGGGCTGATGCTGGCGCGCATGCTCGGCCACATCACCTATCTTTCCGATGACGCGATGCGCGCCAAGTTCGGGCGCGAGTTGCGCGAAGGCAAGCTCGGTTTCGGTTTCGACGTGGAATTCCAGGTCGAGAGCTATCTGCGCTATCAGGGCCAATCGTTTGTCGAGCGCTTTGACGCCAACACCTACCTGCTCATGACCAAGGCGCTGGATTATTTTGATCCCGCCGCGGATTTCGATCATGATCTGGCGGCGGCCCTGAAAAACGCCCAGGCGGGATTTCTGGTGCTGGCCTTCACCAGCGACTGGCGCTTCCCGCCGGTGCGCTCGCGCGAGATTGCGCGCGCGCTGCTGGATAACGATCACGACGTGAGCTACGCCGAGATCACCTCGCACGAAGGGCATGACGCCTTTCTCATACCCAATCCGCGCTACCAGGCGCTGCTGCGCGCCTATATGGAGCGCGTGGCCGCAGAGGCGGGCGTGTAATGGCCCTGCGTCCCGATCTTGAGATCATCAGCGAGTGGATCGCGCCCCAAAGCCGCGTGCTCGATCTCGGCTGCGGCGACGGCGCGCTGTTGTCGTACCTCAATGCCACGCGCGAGGTCACCGGCTACGGCCTGGAACTGGATCAGGATAAAATCCTCAAGTGCGTCGAGGCCAGGGTAAACGTGATTCAGAGCGACCTCGACGCCGGTTTGGCGGATTTTTTTGACGCCGATTCGTTTGATTACGTGATTCTGTCACTCACCTTGCAGGCGGTGCGCTACCCGGAGCGCTTACTGGACGAAATGCTGCACGTGGGAAGCGAGGGCATCGTGAGCTTCCCCAATTTCGGTCACTGGCGCAACCGCCTGCAAATCGCGCTCGGCGGGCACATGCCGGTGTCACGCAACCTGCCCAATGACTGGTACAACACGCCCAACATCCACCTGTGCACGCTCAAGGACTTCGAAAACCTGTGCGCGAAAAAAGGCATCGTGATCCTGCAACGTACCGTGGTGGATCAAGCGCACCGCACCAGCCTGGGGATGAAGCTGTTGCCAAATCTGCTGAGCGAGATTGCGCTGTATCGCTTTCGTAACGGACGCAAGAGTCAAGAAGTTTCTGATTAACCAAGCAGAAAAACCCGGCGGCTGTACAGCCGCCGGGCTCACACGGGCTAGAACGCCGCATCAATGCCGATCAAAAGATAGCCTTCCTTGCTCTCATGCCCGACAAAGTCGGCGTCGTTATCCTTCTTCTGAAAATCCACGGTCGCCTCCATGATGCCCTTCACGTTGCGCATGAAATAATACGACGCGGTCGCCGTGATGGTGTTCATGTCTATGCCCTCGAACACCGTGCTGGTGTTTTTGAAGTCATTGGCGTTGTTGTAGTTGTAGAGCAGCGAGAAGGTCCAGCGGTCATTGTAAACGTAATCCGCACCCGCGAAACCGCCGTACCAGTTGTAGGACTTGTCCGGGTTCAGATCCAGGAACTTGTCCCACTTGTTCCACAGCACCTGGCCGAACCAATACAGTTTGCCGTTATCCCCTGAGGCATCCAGTCCCAAGGTGTACTTGTTGGTGCTGCGCGTGCCGGTGACCGTGCCCGCGCTGCCCGTCGCGATGCTTTTCTGCTTGCCCGCCAGACCGAACAGTCCCGCGCTGACCGGGCCGAACTCCGTACCCAGGCGCCCGAACACGGTTTTCTGGAGGTCGTTGTCAAACAACTTGTCCGGGCGCGAGTAGCCGGGGCTGTTGACGCTGAAATTCTGGCTTATGCCGCTGCCGTTCACCGCGCCGAGCGAAAGCGACAGCGGGCCCACGTCGCGGTCAAACACAATGCCGCGGTCATAGGTAATACCCGCCATGCGGTAGGCCATGAAATCCTGCACGGTCAAGCGCGTCTCACGCGGGAACATCAGGTCGGAAAGCTGAAACTGGCCGAGCATCGCGCCGATGCCGCTTCCGCCCAGATCGTCGTGCCTGAACCATGCGTCCTCGATCAGCGCCGTGCCATTATCGCCCTTCTCGGCGAAGATGCCGTAGAAATAATAGGTGATATGATCCGACAGCGGAGCGCTGGAGAGCAGCTTGATGAGATACGGCGACTGGAAATCGAAGTTCGCGCTATTGCCCGCTCCGGTCACCGGGTTTGTCTCCTTGCCCTGCCGCTCCGTCACGTAGGCCTGCGCGCGCAGCGCAAGCGGCGGAAACTTCGGCAGCGCCAGCATGTCATCACCGATATCCGCCGTGGTGTCCTTCCAGCCGGGCAGACGGTAGTTATCGCTGATGAATTGTTTGCCGAAGCTGTTCAGCCTGGGGAAAGCCGCATGGCAGGTGATACAGGTCAAATTGTATTGCCGCGCGAACACCGGAATGGCGTGCGCCGAGGGTGCAAAAAGACTGATTTGAAACAGCAGCGCCATGACGCCTAACGCGCGCCAGCTTTGCACGAGATGAATGAATGACCGCAACATGATGTGTTCCTCCTTTGGTTGGTGAAAATGATTTATTCCGGCTGCGGCGCGATAACAAGCGCCGTGCCAAAATCAGTTTCATGCTAGGAGGGTGAATCACATCAGGCCTTGATGCAGATCAACCCATCAAGGAAGTTAATGCCGGCGTAATACGGGGTAAGAAAATCAGCAGATGCTGCTTATGGCGCGGCGTTGTTTTTGTCTTGGTCGAGTTGAGCTATGTCGTTCTTCATCACGCGCAGCAGCCACAATCCCGGCAGCGCGGCGAGTGCGGTGATGAAGAAGAAAATCACCCAGCCCAACTCGTCGGCGAGCAGTCCCGCGGGCGGGCCCAGGTATTGCCTGCCGAACGCGGCCAGCGCGGAAAACAACGCGAACTGCGTGGCCGTATAACGGTGGTCGCACAGCGCCATGAGCAGCGCCACGAACGCCGCCGTACCCATGCCGCCGCTCACCTGCTCAAATATCACAGCAGTGACGAGCAGCGCGTAACTCTTGCCTGCCCACGCCAGCGCCATGAAGCTCAGGTTGGAAACGGCCTGCAGTACACCGAACACCATCAAGGCGCGGTAGAGCCCAAGTTTCGGCAGCAGCGCCCCGCCGAACAAGGCGCCCAGAATCAGCGCGA
>JAMCTV010000011.1 GCA_023381235.1 Gammaproteobacteria bacterium | reverse complement strand
AACCTTGCGGCGTGCGTGTGATGAGCAGCAAATCCTGCGCGCCGGGCGCACCCACGGGAATCAGCATACGTCCTTCTGTAGAAAGCTGCGCAAGCAGCGCGGCGGGCACCTCGGCAGACGCCGCGGTGACGATAATGGCGTCATACGGCGCGTGCTCCGGCCAGCCGAGCACGCCGTCGTCCTGTTTAACATGGATATTGCGCAGCTTGAGTTCGGCAAAGCGTTTGCGCGCCTGTTTTTTCAACGCCTCAATGCGTTCCACGGTGTGCACCTCGGACACCAGACGCGCGAGGATGGCCGCCTGATAGCCGGAACCGGTGCCGATCTCCAATACCTTGCCGGGTTCGGCTTCCAGCAAAACTTCGGTCATGCGCGCGACGATATAAGGCTGGGAAATGGTCTGGCCGTAACTGATGGGCAGCGCGGTGTCTTCATAGGCGCGGCTCGCCAGGGCCTCGTCCACAAACAGATGGCGCGGCGTGTGACGTATCGCGTCCAGCACGCCGGGGTGACGGATGCCCTGCTCTTCCAGGCGCTGCACCAGGCGCTCGCGCGTGCGCTGCGAGGTCATGCCGATGCCGCGATGGGGCATCATGCGCCGCGCGCCTTTTTTTCCGGCGACGCACCGGGACGTGCTAGTGTCGCGGGAGGCAGGATGCCGGGAGCGACCGCGGCAGCGCCAGCGGACAGGCCCTGCACCCAGTGCGCCACCTGGTCGAGCGCGCTGTAGCGCGTGAGGTCAACCTGTATCGGCGTGACGGAAACATAGTTGCGCCGCACCGCGTAAAAATCCGTGCCCGGCCCGGCGTCCTGCTCCGCACCGGGCGGCCCCACCCAGTAGATGGTGCGCCCGCGCGGATCCGTGCCGCGTATCACCGGCTCGGCCTTGTGCCGGTGACCGAGGCGCGTGGCCTCAAAACCGGCGATGTCCTGCCACGGCAGGTCGGGCACGTTGACGTTCAGGATGGTGTCCGCGGGCAAGGGGTCGGTAAGCAGGCGCGCGATGAGCTGGCGCGTCACGCGCGCCGCGGTCTCGTAGTGCGCGCAGGCCGGGCCGATGAGCGATACGGCGAGCGCGGGCAGGCCCAGGAAGCGCCCCTCCATCGCCGCCGCCACGGTGCCGGAGTAAAGCACGTCATCGCCCAGGTTCGCGCCGCCGTTGATGCCGGCGATCACCATATCGGGTTCGTGTTCCAGCAGGCCGGTGATGGCGAGATGTACGCAATCGGTGGGCGTACCGTCCACCCGGATCAACTGTTCGTTGACGCGCACTGCGCGCAATGGCGCATCCAGGGTGAGCGAGTTGCTGGCGCCGCTGCGGTCGCGCTCCGGCGCCACCACCACCACCTCCGCCACCTCACGCAACGCCTGCGCCAGACACACGATGCCGGGCGCCAGGTAGCCATCATCATTGCTGAGGAGAATTTTCATAGGCCGCGCGTATGCATAGCATATTATATGCAACTGAGGCGCGCTGCTATACTTTGCGTCATGCCCGAGTCCGCCCCTATCCCGCTCTCCCATGAACTCAACGCGCTGGTCATGGCGCTGCGCCGCATCCTGCCGCAGGAAGCGGTGCTGGCCGGCGCCGAAGAGATGCGGCCTTATGAATGCGATGGGCTGACCGCATACCGCAAACTGCCAGGTGTAGTGTGCCTGCCGGATAACACGCGGCAGGTACAGGAAATTTTGCGCCTGTGCACCCAGATGCAGGTTCCCGTGGTCGTGCGCGGCGCGGGCACGGGCCTGTCGGGCGGCGCGCTGCCGCTCAGCCACGGCGTGCTGGTTTCGCTGGCCAGGTTCACGCGCATACTCGAAATAGACCCGGACAATCGCACCGCGCGCGTTGAATGCGGGGTGCGCAACCTCGCCATCTCCGAGGCGGCTGCGCCTTACGGCCTGTATTACGCCCCCGACCCTTCTTCGCAAATCGCCTGCACCATCGGCGGCAATGTGGCGGAAAACGCCGGCGGTGTGCATTGTTTGAAGTACGGCCTTACCGTGCACAACGTGCTCGGAGTCAAGGTGCTCACCATGGACGGTGAGTTAATGGAATTGGGCGGCCATACGCTGGATGCCCCCGGCTATGACCTGTTGGCGCTGATGCATGGGTCGGAAGGCTTGCTGAGCGTGATTGTGGAGGTCACGGTCAAGCTGTTGCCCAAACCGGAGCGCGCCCAGGTGGTGCTGGCGGCGTTTGACAGCGTGGCCAAGGCAGGCGCCGCGGTGACGGAGATCATCGGCGCGGGAATCATCCCCTCAGGCATGGAAATGATGGACAACCTCGCGCTGCTCGCGGCGGAGGATTACGCCCACGCCGGCTATCCGGTGGACGCCGCCGCCCTGCTGCTGTGCGAATTGGACGGCGTCAACGAAGAGGTCTCCGAACTGATTTTCCAGGTGCGCGAATTGCTGCTCAAGACCGGCGCGCACGAGGTGCGCACCACGCGTGACGAAGCCGAACGGCTAAAATTCTGGGCCGGGCGCAAATCCGCCTTTCCCGCCGTGGGCCGCCTTGCACCGGACTATTACTGCATGGACGGAACCATCCCGCGCAAGCGTCTGCCGGAGGTGCTGACACGCATCGCGGAACTCTCGCAACAATACAGCCTGCGCGTTGCCAACGTGTTTCACGCCGGAGACGGTAATCTGCATCCGCTGATTCTGTACGACGCCAATCAACCCGGCGAACTGAAACGCGCCGAGGAGTTCGGCGCAAAAATTCTGGAGCTGTGCCTTGAAGTGGGCGGGACGATCACCGGCGAACACGGCGTGGGCGTGGAAAAACTCAATCAGATGTGCGCCCAATTTACGCCCACGGAACTGGCCCAGTTTCACGAAATCAAATACGCCTTCGATCCCAAGGGACTGCTCAATCCCGGCAAGGCGGTACCCACCCTGCAACGCTGCGCGGAGCACGGCGCGATGCACGTGCATCACGGCAATCTGCCGTTTCCCGAACTGGAGCGTTTTTGATGGACGCCGATCACAGCGCCGCATTGCTGGCGTCAGTGCACGAGGCGCTGGCGCAAAAAACCTCACTGCAAATCACCGGCGGCGGCAGCAAGAGCTTCTATGGCCGCCAGCCCGCGGGCAAGCCGCTGTCCGTGGCGAACCATCGCGGCATCCTGCGCGACGAGCCGGGCGAACTGGTCATCACCGCGCGTGCCGGTACGCCGCTGGCCGAGATCGAGGCCGCGCTCGGCGCGCGCCAGCAAATGCTGGCGTTCGAGCCGCCGCACTTCGGTCCCGGCGCGACGCTGGGCGGAACCATCGCCTGCGGGCTGTCCGGTCCGCGCCGCCCCTACGCGGGCGCGGCACGCGACTTCGTGCTGGGCGCGCGTATCATCAACGGCCGGGGCGAGATATTGAAATTCGGCGGCGAAGTAATGAAAAACGTCTCGGGCTTCGACGCCGCACGCCTCATGACCGGCGCACTCGGCACGCTCGGCATCCTGCTCGACGTCTCGCTCAAGGTGCTGCCCCGGCCGCAGCATGAGATCACCCTGACTCAAGCCTGCACCGCGCAACAGGCGCTGGAGATCATGACCGGCTTGGCGCGCCTGCCGCTGCCGCTTTCCGCCGCCTGTTTCAGCGCGGACACGCTTTATTTGCGTTTGTCCGGCAGCGAAAGCGGCGTGCGCGCGGCGCAGAAAAAAATTGGCGGCGAGCCGCTCTCCAATCAGGAGGCGTTCTGGCTGCAGGTGCGCGAACATACCCATGATTTTTTCCAGGGCAAGACCTTGCTCTGGCGCCTGTCGCTGCCTCCCGCCGCACCGTTACTGCACCTTCCTGGGCAATGGTTCATAGATTGGGGCGGCGCGCAGCGCTGGCTGAGAAATCCGCTGCCGGCGGACGTGATCCGCGCCACCGCGGTCAAGCTTGGCGGCCACGCCATGCTGTTTCGCGGCGGCGAACACACCGGCTCGGTGTTTCACCCTCTGCCGCCCGGCCTGCTCGCCCTGCACAAACGCCTGAAAAACGTGTTCGACCCGCAAGGCATTTTCAATCCGGGCCGGCTTTACGCCGAGTTTTAAGCCTATGCAAACGCAACTTAGCCAAACATTTTTAAACACCCCCCAAGGCCAGGAGGCCAACGCGATTTTGCGCGCCTGCGTGCATTGCGGATTTTGCAACGCCACCTGCCCGACCTATCAATTATTGGGCGACGAACTGGACGGTCCGCGCGGGCGTATTTATTTAATCAAAGCGCTGCTGGAAGGCACCGAGGTCACGCGCAAGACGCAGACTCATCTGGATCGCTGCCTCACCTGCCGCGCCTGCGAAACCGCCTGCCCGTCCGGAGTTCAATACGACCGCCTTGCAGACATCGGGCGCGGACTGATAGAGCAGCAGGTAAAGCGCCCGTGGCGCGAGCGCCTGAAACGCCGCGCGCTGCGCATGGTGCTGCCCCATCCGCTGCGCTTCAGACTTCTGCTGCGTCTTGCCCGGCTGCTGGGCCCTTTGCTGCCTGGTTCATTGCGGTATTTGATCCCGCCGCCGCAGCCGGGCTCCGCTTGGCCCGTACGGCGCCACACGCGACAGGCGCTGATGCTGGACGGCTGCGTGCAGCCCGCCCTCAATCCCAATATCAACGCCGCCGCCGCGCGCGTGCTGGACAAGCTCGGCATCAGCATCCAGCGTGAAACCTTCGCGGGCTGCTGCGGCGCGCTGAGCTACCACCTGGGCGCGCACAAGGAGGCTTTAAGATTCATGCGCCGCAACATAGATGCGTGGTGGCCGCATATCGAACGCGGCGCGGAAGCGGTCATCATCACAGCCAGCGGTTGCGCGCCGCTGGTAAAGGACTATGGCCGCCTGCTGCGCGACGATCCCGCCTACGCGGACAAGGCCGCGCGCATCTCGGCCATCGCCAAGGATATCAGTGAAGTCATATCAGGACGGGATTTGAGCGCGCTCAAGCCTGCGCCGCTGCCCGGGAAAATTGCCTTTCATCCCCCCTGCTCGCTGCAACATGGTCAGAAAATAACCAACGCGGTGGAAAACCTGTTGAGCAGGCTCGGATTTGAATTGGCCCCCGTTGCCGACGGCCACCTGTGTTGCGGCGCGGCGGGCACGTATTCGATATTGCAGCCAGAACTGTCGCGGCAACTGCTCAAAAACAAACTTGCCGCATTGCAATCCGGCGGCCCGGAATGCATCGCTACCGCGAATATCGGCTGCCTCGTTCATATGCAAAGCGCATCGAACATACCTGTAAAACACTGGATCCAACTTTTGGACAATTGAC
>JAMCTV010000010.1 GCA_023381235.1 Gammaproteobacteria bacterium | reverse complement strand
CCTCATCATACTGCTTGGGGATGAGCCTGCCTGGTGGCAGACCCATCGTGTGGATTTGCCTATCCTTGGACCAGAAATGCTTATAACAAATTTTAGCCTACGCCTGAACGAGGCAAGATGCAAGGGACTCTGAGGGCAGGTTTAAACCTGGTCTAAAACAGAATTTTTCGGATGAGCGATTGAGCGAAAGCGGCGTATCCCTAAATCATGAGCAGCGCGGCGACGACGCGGCGTCCGTCGGCCATGAGGAGATTGTAAGTGCGGCAGGCGGCATCGGTGCTCATCACTTCGACGCCGATGCCTTGCCGGATGAGCGGGGCGATGGCGCTTGCGGAGGGGAAGGTTAGCTGCGCGCCCGATCCGAACAGCACCACTTCGGGATTAAGGGCGATGAGCCTCTCAAAGTGCTCGGCGCGCAGTTCGGCCAAGGTTTGCGGGGGCCAGCTGCGCAGCAATTGTCCGGGCGAGATAATCAGGCTTTGCGTGAGGATTTCCTGCCCGGCGGGGGCCGTCCGCTCCGCTGCGGGCAGTCTGACGGTGATCCGGCCCGGCGCGTAAGAGAGGATGGTGTAACGGCCGGCGCCGCCTTCCAGGTGAAATTTCATGTATCGGGGTTTCCCGGCGGAACAGGATAGATGGAACAGGGTAAATCATAGGGCATAAACCGGCGCGCCGCCAGTGGCTCCATGCGCTCTAAATTCCTTCCCATACACGCAGTTAGCGTTTAAACTATATGCTGTTTGAAAAGAACAGCCAAGCCGGGCCTTAAAAAAACCATGATGGACGATTTCCCCAGAATCAAGCGGCTGCCGCCGTATGTCTTCAATATTGTCAATGAATTGAAGGCCAAGGCGCGCGCGCGCGGCGAGGACATCATTGATTTCGGCATGGGCAACCCCGATCAGCCTACGCCGCAGCACATCGTGGACAAGCTGGTTGAAACCGTGCAGCGGGGCGACACGCACCGTTATTCGCTGTCGCGCGGCATCCCGCGCCTGCGCCGCGCGATCTGCAATTGGTACAAAACACGTTTCGACGTTGATCTCGATTTCGAGAAAGAAGCCATCGTCACCATCGGCTCCAAGGAAGGCCTGGCGCACCTGGCGCTGGCCACGGTGGGGCCTGGGGATGCGGTGCTGGTGCCGAATCCGGCGTATCCCATCCATCCGTATGGCTTCGTGATCGCAGGCGCGGATATTCGCCATGTGCCTCTGGTGCCGGGCGTGGACTTCTTCGCCGAGCTGGATAAGGCGATCAAGGACTCCTGGCCCAAACCGAAGATGCTGGTGTTGAATTTCCCGTGCAATCCGACGGCGCAATGCGTGGAACTGGATTTCTTTGAGAAGGTGATTGCGATTGCGCGCGAGCATCAGATTTGGGTGGTTCATGATCTGGCCTATGCCGATATCGCCTTCGACGGCTATGTCGCGCCGTCCATTCTGCAGGCGCCGGGCGCGAAAGAGGTGGCGGTGGAATTTTTCACCCTGTCCAAGAGTTACAACATGCCCGGCTGGCGCGTGGGCTTCATGTGCGGCAACGAAAAGCTGGTTGCGGCGCTGGCGCGCATGAAATCCTATCTGGACTACGGCATGTTCACGCCGATCCAGGTGGCGGCGATCAGCGCGCTGGAAGGCCCGCAGGAATGTGTGCGCGAAATCGCCGCCATGTATCAAAGCCGGCGCGACGTGTTATGCGAGGGATTGAACGCGATTGGCTGGACGGTGGAAAAACCAAGAGCCAGCATGTTCGTGTGGGCGCCGATCCCGGAGCATTACCGACCTCTCGGCTCGCTCGAGTTTGCTAAAAGATTGTTGGAACAGGCCAAGGTGGCGGTGTCGCCCGGCATCGGCTTCGGCCAATACGGCGACGACCATGTGCGCTTCGGCCTGATTGAAAACGAACACCGCACGCGCCAGGCCGTGCGCGGCATACGCGAGATGTTCCGCAAGGATAAGGTAAAAGTAGCAAGTAGCAAGTTGCAAGTGGTCGCCAGTAAATGAGGTGATTGCTTGCTACTTGTAACTTGCTACTTGCCACTGGTTTTATGAACCCCGTCAAAATAGGTTTGCTCGGTCTCGGCACCGTGGGTGGCGGCACGGTCAACGTGCTGGCGCGCAACGCGAGCGAGATCACGCGCCGCGCCGGACGCGGCATTGAAGTCACTCATGCCGCGGCGCACGATCTTGAAAAGCCGCGTATCTGCAACACGGCCGGCATAAAGCTCACCGCCAAACCGATGGAGGTGGTCAGCAACCCTGACATCGAAATTGTAGTTGAGCTCATGGGCGGCATAGACCCGGCGCGCGAGCTGGTGTTGCGCGCCATCGCCAACGGCAAGCACGTGGTGACCGCGAACAAGGCGCTGATCGCGTGCCACGGCAACGAAATCTTCCGCGCCGCGCGCGAGCAGGGCGTGATGGTGGCGTTCGAGGCCGCGGTGTGCGGCGGCATCCCCATCATCAAGGCGATCCGCGAGGGCCTGGCGGGCAACCGCATCGAGTGGCTGGCGGGCATCGTCAACGGCACCAGCAACTTTATACTCACCGAGATGCGGGACAAGGGACGCGAGTTTGCCGAGGTGCTGGCCGAGGCGCAGCGCCTGGGTTACGCGGAAACCGACCCTACTTTTGATATCGAGGGCATAGACGCCGCGCACAAGCTCACCATACTGGCCGCGATCGCGTTCGGCATTCCGCTGCAATTCGACAAGGTGTACACCGAAGGCATCACCCGCGTGACGCGCGAGGACGTGAGTTACGCGGAGCAGTTCGGCTACCGCATCAAGCACCTCGCCATCGCGCGCCGCACACCGGCGGGCGTGCAACTGCGCGTGCACCCCACGCTGATTCCGCACCGGCGACTGATCGCCAACGTGGACGGCGTGATGAACGCAGTGGTGGTGACCGGTGACGCCGTGGGGCCGACGCTGTATTACGGCGCGGGCGCGGGCGCGGAACCGACCGCCTCGGCGGTGGTGGCGGACCTGGTGGACGTGGTGCGCGCGCTCACTTCCGATCCGGAAAACCGCGTGCCGCATCTTGCGTTTCAGCCCGATGCGCTGTCGGATTTGCCGATTTTGCCGATGGAGCAGGTGGAAACGGCGTATTATCTGCGCTTGCAGGCCGCCGACCGCCCCGGCGTGCTGGCCGATGTCACGCGCATCCTCGCCGATCAGGAAATCAGCATCGAGGCGATACTGCAAAAGGAACCGGCAGAGGTGGGCAGCGACGTGCCGGTGATTATCCTCACCCACCGCGTGCTGGAGCAGCGCATCAATCAGGCGATTGCGCGCATCGAGGCGCTCAAGGCCATCTCCGCGCCGGTGGCGCGCATTCGTTTGGAGCAGCTTGCACGCTAACCATAAGCATGACCACTATGCCAACCCGTTATACCGGACTCATCGCCAAATACCGCGACCGCCTGCCGGTGCGCGATGACACGCGCATCATCAGCTTGGGCGAAGGCAATACGCCGCTCATCCGCCTGCACCATATTCCGCGCCTGACCGGCAGGGACGTGGATATCTACGTCAAATATGAAGGCTTGAACCCGACCGGCTCATTCAAGGATCGCGGCATGACCATGGCGGTGACGAAGGCAGTGGAGGAGGGCAGCCATGCCGTCATCTGCGCCTCCACCGGCAACACCTCCGCCGCCGCCGCCGCCTACGCCGCGCGCGCCGGCATCAAGGCCTTCGTGCTGATCCCCGACGGCAAGATCGCCATGGGCAAACTGGCCCAGACCATGATGTACGGCGCGACCATACTCCAGATCAAGGGCAATTTCGACGACGGCATGCGGCTGGTGAAGGAGGTCGCGCAAACCGCGCCGGTGACCATCGTGAACTCCATCAATCCGTATCGTCTGCAAGGGCAGAAGACCGCCGCGTTTGAGATTGTCGAAGAGCTGGGCTTTGCGCCGGACTATCACTGCCTGCCGGTCGGCAACGCCGGGAATATCACGGCGTACTGGATGGGATACAGCGAGTACCATGCAAGCGGCATCATTCACCAGCGCCCGCGCATGGTGGGTTACCAAGCCTCCGGCGCGGCGCCGTTTCTGCGCGGCAAAATGGTGGATAATCCGGAAACCGTGGCCACCGCGATACGCATCGGCCACCCGCAGTCGTGGGACGCCGCCTGGCGCGTGCAGAAGGAATCAGAGGGCTGGTTTGCCGAGTGCACGGATGAAGCCATACTTGCCGCGCAGAAAATGCTGGCCGGGAAGGAAGGCATCTTCTGCGAGCCGGCCTCCGCCGCCTCGCTTGCAGGCGCGCTGCGCGACATCGAATCGGGCAAGATCGCCGCAGGCAGTAAAATAGTCTGCACCCTCACCGGCAATGGCCTGAAAGACCCGGACATTGCCATTAAACAAAGCACCGCCACGGTCATCAGCATCGAGGCAGAGCTGGACAAGGTACAGTCCGCTATCATGCGGAATCTCGCCTGACGGTTGGGTAATTGCTTGTAAATTGGATTCATAAGGTAGTATCTTTCTTTATGATGATGCCGGAACGCGCCAACAAGACCCTGATTTGCAGCGTCGCCTTTCTGGACATAGTCAGCTACTCCAGCAAGCCGGTCGCCGAGCAGATTCGCTTCAAGGAGCGTTTGAATGAAGCGATTTCGGAGGCAATTCAGGACATCCTGCTTGACGACCGGGTGACTCTGGACACCGGCGACGGGGTGGCGTTGTGTTTTTTCAGCGATCCGGAGGACGCCTTGTTCGTGGTCATGCATTGCCGCGATATCTTGCGCGAGAAGGAAAAGGCCGACCCGCTGCAAATGGAACTGCGCAGCGGCATCAATCTTGGGCCGGTCAAGCTGGTCAAGGACATCAACGGCCAGCCCAACCTGATCGGCGATGCGGTCAACGTGGGCCAGCGCGTAATGAGCTTCGCCCATCCGGGTCAGATCATGGTGTCGCGTTCCTATTATGAAGTGGTGTCGCGTCTTTCCCAGGAATATGGCCAGCTTTTTCAATATCAGGGTATGCGCACTGACAAGCACGTGCGCGAACACGAAATCTATGAAGTGAGCCTGGGCGGCGGCGTCAACGCACCCTTGCCCAAGACCTTGCACAGCCGGCGCAGGAGCGACCGCGCCGCTTTGCAGGTCGTGAAGGATGCGCAGCGCGACAGTGGCCGGAAACAACCCGATACAACCCGGAAATCACCCGCCAAAACGATTGCTTACGGGGTGGCCGCATTTCTGGCGCTGGTGATTGTTCTGGATTTATTATTCAGGGGTGGGGCGTTGTCCGGGGCGAAGCCGCCGCAGACGGGCGCAATTCAGCAGACGGGCACCATCGGCAAGGAAAAGCCTGGGGCAGGGGGCGCCGTTGCGGGCGGCGATGCCGCGGCAACAGCTGCGGCGGCGCAAAACGTGGCCCAGGCCAAAGAGGGTGGCGCGCCGCAGCCGGTCAACGAAAAGCTGGGCTATCTCAGTCTCGCCGTTTCACCGTGGGGTGAAATATACCTGGATGGCAAGAAAAAAGGCGCCTCACCGCCGCTCAATAAATTGAAAGTTCCGCCCGGACAGCATACTGTTGAAATCAGAAACGGCGACTTCCCAAGCTATACGGTAACGGTGGAAGTTGCTGAGCAAAAAACGATAAAGGTCAGGCATAAATTCCACTAACCTCATGACGAACAGACACTGTTCATGGGCGCGATACTCTATTCTGTTGGGTGCGCTGGCGCTGGCCGGCTGCGAAACCGGCCCGCTCAAGGACGTGCTCAAAAAACCTGCCGAGGAAAAACAGGAAGCTGGAATCACCGTGGTGGAGACCGCTCCCGCGCGCGGGCCGACCATAGCGGATTTGAAATTCGCCCTGGGCGTGAAGACTTATGAAGAGGGCCGCTACGGCGAAGCCCAACAGGCCCTGCAAGGCGCTCTCAATGACGGCCTGGAGAAAAAGGAAGACCAGGTGCAGGCGTACAAATATCTGGCCTTCATTCACTGCGGCGCGAAGCGCGAAAAGCCCTGCCGCGAGGCGTTCAGCAAGGTGCTGGAACTGAATCCGGATTTTGAATTGAGCAGCGCCGAGGCGGGACACCCGGTATGGGGCAAGGTGTTCCGGGAAGTAAAAGAGGCAAGACAGTCCAAGGATACAAAAAAGGCCCCAGCTACAGCTAAATAAGCTGCGCCGCGCGACGCAGACACTCCAGGTATGCCGCTTCGTCCGGCGCAGACCCGCTGCGTTGCGCACGCCAAAGCGTTTCCCCCAAACATTCCAGCATGTGATGTTCCACTGCATGGGCGTCGCCCAGCCGCGTCAACAGGGCCTGGTGCAGCTCATTGACGCCCGCCGGGCGGCGCGCAGCGAGCTGTTCGCGGATGGTGATGTGCATGCCCATGTGCAGAAACGGGTTGCTCAGGGTGGATTCCGCCGGGTAATCATGCTCCAGCGCGTACTCTTCGTTTTCCAGCAGACGCTGATACTCAGGATGATCGCAAATCACGCGCGCGATGATTTCTTCCAGCGGCTCAAGCGCGCTGCGCTCACGGTATTTTCGCCAGGCGTCAAGAAACACTTGCCGCAGCGCACGACGGTCTTGGCCAAACATCATGGATGTTCCGTTTTGTGGGGATAGTCGCAAAGATCGGCAATCACGCAGACGTAGCAGCGCGGTTTGCGCGCGGTGCAGATATAGCGTCCATGCAGTATCAGCCAGTGGTGCGTGTCATGTTTGAATTCCGCCGGGACAAGCCGGTTTAATTTATCTTCCACTTGGCGCACGGTCTTTCCCGGCGCAAGCCCGGTGCGGTTGGCGACGCGAAAGATGTGCGTATCCACCGCAATGGCGGGCTCGCCGAACGCGGTGTTCAAAATCACATTGGCGGTCTTTCGCCCTACGCCCGGCAGCGCCTCCAGCGCCTTGCGCTCATGCGGCACCTGACCCTGGTGGTGTTCGATGAGCAGCGCGCAGGTCCTGATGATGTTGCGCGCCTTGCTGTTGTAGAGCCCGATGGTCTGAATGTATTTTTTCAGCCCTTCCTCGCCCAGGGCCAGAATCGCGCGCGGCGTATTGGCCGCGGGGAATAATTTTTGCGTGGCCTTGTTGACGCCCTTGTCCGTCGCCTGGGCCGAGAGTATCACGGCGATCAGCAACTCAAACGGTGTGGAGTAATTGAGTTCGGTGGCGGGTTTGGGATTGGCGCTCTTGAGACGCTCAAAGACAGCACGGCGCTTGTGCTGATTCATTGTTTTTCAGGCGGAACGGACTGCTGCGATGCGTCGCGGCTGAGCCAGACCTTGATTTTTTCCGCCGCCTCGCCCGCCTTGACGCCGAGGCTGGTGCCCAGCCCCGGCCCCAGCAGCGCGGTGCCGGCCACCGCGCCGGCGATGGCGACGGGCGGCACCCGCAGCGTGGGTTCCACGAACGTCCCCGTGACATCGAACGGCACTTCGGCCAGGTTGATGCCGGCCTTGAGCGCTATCTTGACCCGTCCGTCCAGTTGCTGATCGGGCCTGATATTCACGTTGCCGCTGCCGTTCAGCAGGCCGGAATTGATGTTCAAATCCTTGAAGCGATACTCGTTGTCCGCAAGCTCCAGCCTGCCGGTGAACTCATCGAAGCGCGTCTCGCCGTCGCCTGCGCCTTCCTTGGCCAGGGTTTGCGCGGCCTTGGCCAGGTCCACCTTGTAGATCACGCCCTTTTGCACCCTGAATTCCGCGTTGACTTGCGGTTGATCGAGTAGCTGCGCGGCCTTGGCGGCGCGCAGCGAGTAAGTGGCGTCGCCGTCCAGCACGCCGGTCATGCTGCGCGTGAGGTTGAACAAGGCCAGCAGCGGCTGCACTTGCACGCCGTGAGCGCTGAGCACGCCGTATAAACGCCAGCTCTTGTCCCAATCCATATCCGCCGTGGCGCTGACCTGGCCGCCGTATAATTTGCCTTTGATGGACTGCGCGTGCAGGCCGCCATCCGTGAGCAGGATGTTGGCGGACAAGGTATCGAATAAAAACTTCGGACCCAGCAGCGGCTGCCATTGTTGCGCAGTGACTTCCAGATGGTACTCCCTTCCTTTGGGCTGCAGCGCCAGCTTCAGTTTTCCGTCGCGGCTGGCGAGCGCGGCGCCTTTGAAATCATTGCGCGGTGTCAGTTGCACGCTGCCGTTGAACGGCCCGAGCGAAAGCTTGGGCAGGAGAAGATTCAGGTTGTCGAGTTTGATGGTGTTGAGTGGCGCCGCTAGCAGGGTGCTATTCTGAAACCAGCCGGGCAGTTTGGTCAGCGCCGGCTGACGCAGGGTGACGTCACGCAGCACTACGTTATGGATTGCCTTGGCCGGGTTGAACAGCGCATAGAGATTCAGGTTGATATTGCACGAGGCGATTTGCACATCGGCATTTTTTCCGATGCTGACCTCCTTCAGGTGCACGTGGGGCAGGGGGAGCAGGGCAACGCGCATCCCCTCGATATGCACCGGCTCTTGCAGCGCGTCGCTGGCCAGTTTTTCGATGTCAGGCAGGTAATGATTGAGCGGAACGACGAACGGCAGTATGAAGGCAAGCGCCGCCACGACGAAAGCTGCGGAGCACAGGTGCTTGAGACATATTGCGGCCGGTCTCATAGGCGTTGTAATGACGATGAATCAGGCCGCGGCGCCCGCTTCATGCGGCAAGGCAACGGTCTGCGCGCTGCGCCGCTCAATGCGCGCGTCTATCACGTTTTTGGCTGCGATCAATAACCCCAGTCCGATGAATGCGCCGGGCGGCAGGATGGCGAGCAGGAAGCCGTGGTAGTGCTCCACCAGGGTAATGGTCCAGTTTTTCGCCGCTTCGCCGAACATAAGATGGGCGTTTGCCAAAAGCGTGCCATGTCCAAGGGATTCGCGCAGCGCGCCGAGCAACACCAGCGCCAGGGTGGAGCCGAGACCCATCATAAAACCGTCGGCGCAGGCGCGGCCCACGGTATTTTTGGAGGCGAAGGCCTCTGCGCGCGCGATGATGATGCAGTTGGTGACGATGAGCGGAATAAAGATGCCCAGGATATTGTGCAGTTCATGCAGGTAGGCGTTCATGGCCAGCTCGATCGCCGTCACTACGCAGGCGATCACCAGCACGAACACCGGCAGACGGATTTCAGGTGTGACCAGGTTGCGAATCAGGGATACGATGGTGTTGGACAGCGTGAGCGTCAGCAACGTGGCGAATCCCAGCCCCATCGCATTGACCACGCTGTTGGAAATGGCGAGCAGCGGGCACAGGCCGAGGATTTGCACCAAGGCCGGATTATTGGCCCACAGGCCGTCGTGGGCGATTTTGCTGTAAGGCGTCACGTTCATGATATTACCCTCACCGGCCGGGGGCCGCCGCTGTGGCCGGCGCAAACAGTTCGTCACGGTGCGCGGCAAAATAGCTTAAAGAATTATACACCGCCTTGACCACTGCGCGCGGTGTGATAGTGGCGCCGGTGAACTGGTCAAATGCGCCGCCGTCTTTTTTTACCTTCCACTGCGGGGGCTCAGGATTGCTCAATGAGCGCCCGGTGAATTTTAAAATCCAGTCCGAACGCGTTTCCTCGATGGGATCGCCGAGGCCCGGTGTCTCGCGGTGCCCGATCACGCGCACCCCGGCGAGGGTGCCGTCGTAATGAATGGCGATGAGCAGTTTGATCGGGCCGCTGTATCCGTCCGGCGCGATCACCGGGGTGAATGCCGCCGCTACCGGCATGCCGCCTTTACGCGCACGGTGCACCTTCACCGCCTTGGGCCCCAGTTCCGGCGCAGTGACCTCCAGCATGTCGCCGAGCAGATCATTGTCATGCTGATCGGGAGGCAGGAGCGCGTGCAGCTTTTGCAGCAGCGCAGCGCGCTCGCTTTCTGCGATGCGCGTACGCGTCTGATCAAAGGTATAGGCGACGATGGCCGTGCCCGCCACGGTGAACAAGGCCAGCGCCACGCCGGTGCGCAGCATGTGTCGAGCGAGTGCCATCTAGTCCTTGTGACCGAATACGCGCGGCTGCGTATAGTGATCTATCAGCGGCACGGCCATGTTCATCAGCAAGACAGAAAAAGCGATGCCGTCCGGGTAACCGCCCCAGGTTCGGATGATGTAAGTGAGGATGCCGACGCCTGCGCCGTAATACAATTTACCGCGCGGCGTGGTGCAGGCCGAGACCGGATCGGTGGCGATAAAAAACGCGCCCAGCATCGCCGCGCCGCTGAACAGATGAAACACAGGAGCTACATAAGCGCCGCTGTTGTAGAGATGAAAAACCAGAGACATGACAAACAAACCGCCCAGCAGCGCCAGCGGGATATGCCAGGTGATGATTTTTTTGTAGATCATCCACAATCCACCCAGCAGGAACAGGCCATTGATCCACTCCCAGCCCAGCCCCCCCAGGCTGCCGAACACGGGACTGGCGCGGCGCGCGGTTTCAACCGTTTCGCCCAGATGGAGACGGGTCTTGAGCGTGTCAAGCGGCGTCGCGGCGCTCACCGCGTCCAGCGTCAAGCCCGGCGGCAGCGCGCCGTTGAAAATCACGCGCGCGGCCTCAACAAAACTCAACGCGTGCCCGCTCACCGTTTCCGGCGCGAGCCATTGCGTCATCTCGCGCGGAAAGGAGATGAGCAGGACCACGTAGCCCGCCATCGCGGGATTGAAGGGGTTAAATCCCAGACCGCCGTACAATTGTTTTGCGACCACAATGGCGAACGCCGTCCCGATCAGGGTGATCCACCACGGCGCAAATGGCGGCAGCGACAGCGCCAGCAAAAAGGCGGTGACGAGCGCGCTGCCGTCGAACAGAAACGGCTTGATAGGACGTCCGCGTACGGCGAGCGTGACGGCCTCGCTGGCGAGCGCGACGATGCTTGCAAACACCACGTTTACCGCCACGCCCCAGCCGAACACCCCGATATAGGCGATCACGCCGGGAATGAGCGCATAGATCACGCGCAGCATTACGCTGGAGACGGGCGCGGCGCTGTGTAGATGCGGCGAGCTGGAAGTTTGCATGTTCAGTGTGATGTTGTTTCGTGCGGCGCGGTTTTGCCCGCCAGTTCCGCTTTTTTCTGCGCGTGACGCGCCTCGCGTTCGGCCTTGTCCTGGGCCAGGCGGGCGAGGCGGAACTCATGGCGTTCACGCGCCACGTCCGCTTTCTGTTTCTCACGCTCGCGCGTCCAGATTTCGCCCTTGGCGTAGCGGTAATACTGCACCAGAGGGATGTGGCTCGGACACACCGCTGCGCAGCAGCCGCATTCGATGCAGTCGAATAAATTGTAATTTTGCGCCTTGTCGAACTCCCCGGCGTGCGCGTGCCAGTATAGCTGTTGCGGCAACAGGTTCGCCGGGCAGGCCTCGGCGCATGCGCCGCAGCGTATGCAGGGCATGGCGGCCGGCGCAGCGGGCAGATGCCTGTCGGCCAGCAGGCAGTTGGTGGTTTTAACCACGGGTACGCCGGGCATGTGCACGCCGAAGCCCATCATCGGCCCGCCCATCACCAGGCGCTCAACCGATGCAGGATCGGCGCCGCATTGTTCCAGCAGTTCAGCCATGGGCGTGCCGAACAGGACTTCCAGATTGCGCGGCTCAGGTACGCCGGACCCGGTCACCGTGACGTAACGCGAGATGAGCGGCTCGCCGTGCTGCACCGCGCGATAGATCGCGGCAGCGGTGGCCACATTGTGGCACACGATGCCGATGTGTACCGGCAGTCCGTTACTCGGCACTTCCTTGCCGGTGAGCACGTGGATTAATTGTTTTTCGCCGCCCGCCGGGTAACGCGTCGGCACTTGAGTCACTTGGATACCGTCAATGTGCAGCTCTTGCAGTGCACGCACGAGAGCGGCACGAGCCTCCGGCTTGTTGTCCTCGATGCCGATAATGCAGTGCGCGGCATGCAGCGCGTGGCGCATGATCTGTATGCCGTGAATAATTTCAGCGGCGCGCTCGCGCATCAGCATGTCATCGCAGGTGATATAGGGCTCGCACTCCGCGGCGTTCAGGATCAGCGTGTCCACCGTCTTGCCGAGGGGGTTGAGCTTGATGAAACTCGGAAAACCTGCGCCGCCGAGGCCGACGATACCCGCCTCGCGGATCAGGTTGCGCAGATGGCTGGGGTCTTGCGTGATGTAATCCTGCACCGGATGGCGCTCACACCATTGCTCCGTGCCGTCGGTTTCGATCACGATGCACGGCGCGCTCAGGCCCGAAGGGTGTGGAACGGGGCGATCGCCGATTTCCACCACCGTGCCGGAACTGGGCGCATGCACCGGCGCGCTCACATAACCTTCCGCGCGCGCGATCATCTGCCCCTTGAGCACGCGCTCACCTGCCATGACGACGGATTTTGCCTCCGCTCCGATGTGCTGGTGCAGAGGGAGAATCAAACGCCTGGGCAGGCGTGCGCGCTGAACCGCGCACTGTGTGGATTCTGTTTTGTGCCCATCAAGGTGCAGCCCGCCTGGGAAGCGCCGCAGTTTGCCGCTCATGCGTGCCCCCCCGCAGCCTCCAAGGGAGTCTGCCACTTCCAGGTTTTGATGTCGTGCTGCACCGGCTCCATGCGGATGCAATCCACCGGGCAGGGTGCGACGCACAGCTCGCAGCCGGTGCATTCCTGCTCAATCACGGTATGCATCTGTTTCGCCGCGCCGAGTATCGCGTCCACCGGGCAGGCCTGGATGCACAAGGTGCAGCCGATGCACAGCGGCTCGTCAATCACCGCCACCATCTTGGGCTTGAGCGTGCCATGCTTGGCATTGAGCGGCTTGGGATCGCGCCCCAGCAAGTCGGCCAGCGCGATGATGCCGGCCTCTCCGCCGGGCGGACACTGGTTGATGTCAGCCTCGCCGCTGGCGATGGCTGTGGCGTACGGACGGCAGCCGGGATAGCCGCACTGGCCGCATTGTGTCTGCGGCAGCAGCGCGTCTATCTTGTTCACCAGCGGATCGCCCTCGACCCTGAAGCGGATCGCGGCAAAACCAAGAATCAGGCCGAACACCGCCGCCAGGGCGGTGAATGCGATGATCGCGGACAACATCAGGCTTTAATCAAACCGGAAAAGCCCATGAAGGCGAGCGACATGAGGCCGGCGGTGACGAGGGCGATGGCCGGCCCGCGGAACGCCACCGGCACATCGGCCGCCAGGATGCGCTCGCGCAACGCGGCGAACAAAATCAGAATCAGGGAAAATCCCGCCGCCGCACCGAAGCCGAAGATCGCGGAATGCAAAAAGCCGTGCTGCTCCTGCACGTTGAGCAGCGCCACCCCCAGCACCGCGCAAT
>JAMCTV010000009.1 GCA_023381235.1 Gammaproteobacteria bacterium | reverse complement strand
TGGCGCTGCCTAACGTGCGAATTCAGCGGACGGCAAAAAGCGCAGCTTTTTGACGGTCCGCTGGAATGACTTGTTGGGCATCAATTACTCTTCTTGCAAGTGCCATCAAAGAAATCAGTCTGTAGCTTCAAGGGCAGATTTATTGCCAGCACCTTGCTGAGCGTGGAGAAGTTCCCCTTGATTCTCTGCGCGGAGTCAAATATTTGGTACTGATCGCCTACTTTCTTTACGTTTCCAAAATAGTCGATGTAGGTATTGGGAATTTCTACATGGATGGCTGCGTCTGACTCGCTCCATAAGCCCACCCACCATCTGTATTCCTCAAGTTTGAGATAGACGGTTACGGGACGCGAACCATCCGTAGAAGAAATTTCGCCGGGGCATTGAAAACGGGACTCTACAGCCGAAAAATTAGCAACGAATAGGAATAGCAGGAGGGCCGCGCCCCCAATTGCCCCAAGAATCTTCACTGCCTTCATGATCGCCCCCTTGATGCCCAACGTGGAGCTAAGCGGACTGCGCGGCTTTTTGCGCAGGTCAGCTTGAGCGCCGGGTTAAGTGTCATCGGCATACCGAGGGGCAGTTTTCACCAGACCCACCAGGACCCGAATAGCAAGGACCGCCCGGACCAGCGTAGCAGCGGCCGCCTGGACCTGAATATGCCGGACCACCGGGACCGTCGTAAGCAGGACCGCCTGGGCCACGATAGACAGGGCCTCCTGGACCTTCGTATGACGGACCTCCCGGACCATCGTATCTCGGGCCACCCGGGCCGGAATAGCAACGTCCCCCCGGACCACTATAAGCGGGCCCACCGGGGCCATCGTAGGCTGGACCGCCCGGGCCAGAGTAGCAGGGACCACCGGGGCCTGCGTAACCTTTGCAGTTACATGGGTCTATGGCGGAGGCCGCCCCTGAGAACGCAAGCATGAACAGCAGAGCAATTGCAAAAATTGGCTTCATGGCGAAACTCCTTTCTGACACTTAACGTAAAGCTAAGGGGCTGCGCGCTTTTGCGCAGTCCCGCTTGAGCGCAAGGTTGGGCAGCGTGTCATTGAGCACCCAAGGAAAACAAAAACTGCTGAATATCGTTCTTTTGATTATTACTGTTCAATTCCTGCCGTCTAACCTGACCAAATGCCATTTGTGACTCAATCCACTGTTGCGCGCTAACTTTTACATCGGATCCAGACTGATAAATGACAAACCGAATTTTTCGTTCAGGGGTTGTCGAATAAGAATTTCCGACAAGCATTTGCGCGAGAACTGCGTCCCCGCCATCCATTGTTTTCCCGCAGACAACCTGGTTTCCGGCAGCTTCTTGCACCAAGATGCCCCTAGATGAGCAACCATCAATCAGTTTTGAACGCACAACTTCAACGGTTGAGTTTGAAAAACTTCCTTCTGGATACCCAGATACGGTTGATTTGAGAAGGGCCTGCTGGGGAGCGCAAGCGGTGAGTGCGAGTACGGATGCGACAACTACGACTAAGTTTTTCATGAGACCTCCTTGTTTGCCCAACGTAAAGTAGCCTTCCTATTTGACGTAAAACATTGCGTCAAGGCGATGGATAATACTTTTAAGGTCATATATAATTTCCAGTTAGTCAATGTGTTACATTTTTTTAGGGCATCCTAAAGATGATTGATAAACCATCACCTAAGCTACTCGACCAGGTGCGCGGGAAGATTCGTCTGAAGCACTATAGTATCCGCACTGAACAATCCTATTTAGACTGGATTAAACGCTTTATTCTGTTCCATGGCAAGCGTCACCCTAAGGATATGGGGCCGCAGGATGTGGAGGCGTTTCTCACGCATTTGGCAGTGCAGGGAAAGGTGGCGGCGTCTACGCAAAATCAAGCCAAGAGTGCGTTGCTGTTCCTCTATAAGGAGGTGCTGGGTATTGAGTTGTCGTGGCTGGATAACGTAGAGCGCGCCAAAGCGCCGAAGCGTTTGCCGGTGGTGTTGACGCGCGAAGAGGTGCAAGCGGTGCTGACGCGGTTGGAGGGGACGTATTGGCTGGTGGCGAGCTTGTTGTATGGCACGGGGCTGCGTATCATGGAGGCCGTGCGGCTGCGGATCAAGGATGTGGATTTTGCGCGGCGTGAAATTCTGGTGCGGGACGGCAAGGGTTTTAAGGACAGGGTGACGATGTTGCCGTCCACGCTGGCGGAGCCGCTTAAGGCCCATTTGCAACGTGTCAAGGCTTTGCATCAGCAGGATTTGGAGGCGGGCTTCGGCGCGGTTTATTTGCCTTATGCGCTGGACAGAAAATATCCCAATGCAGGTCGTGATTGGGCGTGGCAGTATGTGTTTCCTGCGGCAAAACTTTCGATTGATCCGCGTTCCGGTGAAACGCGGCGGCATCATCTACAGGATCAAGCGGTGCAGCGTGCGGTGAAGCAGGCGGTGCGTGACGCCGGGCTGTCTAAGCCCGCGACGCCGCATACCTTCCGCCATTCTTTTGCCACGCATCTGCTGGAGGGCGGCTATGACATCCGCACCGTGCAGGAACTGCTCGGGCACTCGGACGTGAGCACGACGATGATATACACGCATGTGTTGAACCGCGGCGGCAAGGGCGTGCAAAGTCCGCTGGATCAGTTGCTTTAAGAGAAAGAAGATGGCGTGTTGTGGAGCGGTTGCTAATGCTATACTTGTATAACATTGGCAGGAGGACACTATGTTAGCTCTGAGATTACCCCCGGAGATTGAGCAGCGTTTGGAAAAGCTGGCGCAGAAAACTGGCCGCACCAAGAGCTATTATGCTAAAAAGGCGATCACCGAGTTTTTGCAGGACGAAGAAGATTACCTGCTCGCCTTAACGCGCCTGGAAAAGAATAATCCCCGCATTTCCCTGGAAGAAGTCGAGCGCCAGCTTGGTTTGGAAGGTTGACTTTGACAGCGCCGCGCTGAAAGACCTAAAGCGCCTGGATCAAACTGCTCAACGGCGTATTGCGCGTTATCTACGCGAACGCATCGCCACCGATGATAATCCGCGCCGCCTGGGCAAAGCCCTGCATGGCGATAAAACCGGTTTATGGCGTTACCGTATCGGTGATTATCGCCTGCTATGCCGCATTGAGGACCAAATTCTGACTGTTTTGGTTATTGCTGTGGGGAATCGTAAAGAGGTTTATCGAGATTAAAGCTTTCATGGCGTAGATATTTATGGTAAGCCCAGTAAAAAATAGCGGAGAGGATATTGCGATGCGGGGCGTGCCTTATTTGCAAGCTGCGCGCGCCTTGGTGCTCGATGATCTGCGCGATGCGAGGGTGCGGGTGTACCTTTTTGGTTCATGGGCGCGGGGTACGCCGAAGCGAACATCGGATGTGGATATCGCCGTGGAGCCGCTCGAAGCGCTGCCGCCCGGCACACTGGCGCGCTTACGTGAAAGGCTGGAAGAAAGCACCATTCCTTACCGCGTGGAGGTGGTGGACCTATCCAGTGCAGATGATGGTTTTCGACAACGTATAAAAGAGGAAAGCATCTTATGGAGTGCCCGCGCCTGAAGCTATAGAAGCCGGCTTAAGTCCTCACGTGTTAGATCGCAGTCGCGGAGAATTTTTGCCATAAGGCCGGGGCCGATGGTTTCGCCGGCATGAACGGGAACGACAGTGGAGCGTCCATCCGGGTGGTGCATGATATGGTGACTGCCTTTGATGCGGCCAACGGAGAATCCAGCACGGGATAAGGCCGCGAGGAGTTGCTTGCCCGTGACGCGGAGCGGCATCTAGGCGGCGATGGTGATGCGCTGAATGCCGACGAAGTGAAGATCGTCGGCGCTTTCTCCTTCGGTATCCAGGCAAAGCTCAATGGCTTCCTTAATGCGCTCCATCAGCTCATCGAGAGACTTTGCCTGGGTGTGGCATCCGGGAAGCGCGGGCACGGAGGCTACATAATAGCCTTCGCTGTCGCGTTCAACTACCACATCGAATTCCCTGGTCATAAACAGGCCTTAGCAGGTGATTAAAGCTGAATTATTTTATACTACCATAAATGCAGACCATGATTAATAGACCGGCTTGTCGGCACGAGGATCAAGCCGTAGGTTCTGAAATATGAGTTATTGCAACAAATTCGATGTGATTGTAATCGGCGGTGGACACGCGGGCGCCGAGGCGGCGCTTGCGGCTGCGCGCATGGGCGCGCGCACGTTACTGCTCACGCAGAGCATCGAGACGCTGGGGCAGATGAGTTGCAATCCGTCCATCGGCGGCATCGGCAAGGGGCATCTGGTGAAAGAGGTTGATGCGCTCGGCGGGCTGATGGCGCGCGCGGCGGATCAGGCGGGCATCCAGTTTCGTATTTTGAACGCGAGCAAGGGTCCGGCGGTGCGCGCCACGCGCGCGCAGGCGGATCGGGTGCTGTACCGCCAGGCAGTGCGCGGCGCGCTGGAGGGGCAAGCCAATCTTTCCATCTTCCAGCAATCGGTGGAGGATTTGATTATCGAGGGTGAGCGCGTGACGGGCGTGGTTACGCAGATGGGCGTGCGCTTTCAGGCGCAATGCGTGGTGCTGACGGTGGGCACGTTTCTCGCCGGGCGCATCCATGTCGGGCTATCCAATTATCAGGGCGGCCGCGTGGGAGACCCGCCTGCGAATGCGCTGGCCGCGCGCATGCGCGAGTTGCCGCTGCGTGTGGGGCGCTTGAAGACCGGCACGCCGCCGCGTATTGACGGACGCACGATTGATTATTCCAAATTAGTGGAGCAGCCGGGCGACGAACCGCTGCCGGTGTTTTCCTTTATGGGGCGCGTCGAAGATCATCCGCGCCAAGTCCCCTGCCACATCACGCACACCAACGAGCGCACGCACGACATCATCCGCGGCGGCCTCGACCGCTCGCCGATGTACACGGGCGTGATCGAAGGCGTGGGGCCGCGTTACTGCCCGTCCATTGAAGACAAGATCGTGCGCTTCGCGGATAAAGCATCGCACCAGATTTTCGTCGAGCCGGAGGGTTTGACCACGCACGAGGTTTATCCCAACGGTATTTCGACGAGTTTGCCGTTCGATGTGCAGATCGAGCTGGTGCGCTCGATCAAGGGCTTTGAAAACGCGCATCTTACGCGCCCGGGTTACGCGATTGAGTACGATTATTTCGACCCGCGCGATTTGCAGCCGTCGCTCGAAACCAAGATTATTAAAAATCTGTTTTTCGCGGGCCAGATCAACGGCACCACCGGCTACGAAGAGGCGGCGGCGCAAGGCATTATCGCGGGCATCAACGCCGCGTTGCGGGTGCAGGACAAGGCGCCGTGGTGTCCGCGCCGCGACGAGGCCTACATCGGCGTGTTGATTGATGATTTGATTACGCGCGGCACGACGGAGCCGTACCGCATGTTCACCAGCCGCGCGGAATATCGTTTGCTGCTGCGTGAAGACAACGCCGATTTGCGCTTGACGCCCAAGGGCCGCGAGTTGGGCGTGGTGGACGATGCGCGCTGGCGCGTATTTGAAACCAAGCGTGAGATGATAGAAAAAGAACAGCAGCGCCTGCGCGCGACGTGGCTGCATCCTGATAAATTGCCGCAAGAAGACGCCGAGTGCGTGCTGGGCCAGGCGCTCGCGCGCGAGGCGACGCTGGCGGATTTGCTGCGCCGCCCGGACGTGACCTATCGCGCGCTGATGTCGCTCCCCGGCGCAGGTGAGGGTGTGGCGGATGAAAAAGTCGCGGAGCAGGTCGAGATACAGGCCAAGTATCACGGCTACATCGAGCGCCAGCAGGATGAAATCGAGCGCAATCGCCGCCACGAGGAAACCTCCTTGCCGCTTGATTTTGATTACAGCAACGTGCGCGGACTCTCAAAGGAGGTGCAGCTTAAACTCAATGCGCACAAGCCCGCCACGCTGGGCCAGGCGGGGCGCATTTCCGGCGTCACGCCGGTGGCGATTTCATTATTGCTGGTGCATCTGCACAAACGGCGCGCGTGATGCGCCTGCGCAATTTAAAAGATTGATGCAGCCCGATGTATTATCCCGATGCGCCCATGTTCTGGATCAGGGCCTGGAGGCGCTTGGGTTAAGCAGCTTAAGTCACGCTCAACGGCGGAAACTGCTGGCCTATATCGAATTGCTCGATAAATGGAATAAGGTCTACAACCTTACCGCAGTGCGTGACCCGTTGGAGATGGTGACGCGCCATATTCTGGACAGCCTCGCCCTCTTTCCCTATTTAAAAGGCCCGGACGTGCTGGATATCGGCACCGGCGCGGGCCTGCCCGGCATTCCGCTCGCCATCGCGCGGCCTGATGTGGATTTCACCCTGCTCGACGCCAGCGCCAAGAAGACGCGCTTTGTGCGCCAGGCGGCGGCCGAGCTGGGCCTGGCTAACGTCGAGGTCGCCCAGGCGCGCGTGGAAAAGTACCGGCCCGGGCGGAAATTCGCTACACTGATAGCGCGCGCCTTCGGCAGCCTGGCCTGGATTGTGAGCGGCGCGCGGCACTTGTGTGGCGACGATGGCGAAATTTTGCTTATGAAAGGCGCGTATCCGGAACCGGAGTTGGCGGAGATTCCTGCGGGATTCAAGGTGATTGAGGCGGTGAAACTTCATGTGCCGGGGCTGGAGGCGGAGCGTCACCTGGTGCGCATAGCGCCGGTGCGCATGGAAGCATCATCGGTATGAGCAGAATCATCGCCTTTGCCAACCAAAAGGGCGGCGTCGGCAAGACCACCACCGCGGTGAATCTGGCCGCGTCGCTGGCCGCGTGCAAACGGCGGGTGCTGCTCATTGATCTCGACCCGCAGGGCAACGCCACCATGGGCTGCGGCGTGAGCAAAAATGACATCGAACGCACAACCTATGACGTGTTATGCGGCGACAACGATGTCGCCTCCTGCGCTGTGACCACCGCCACCGCAGGCGTGACCCTGCTGCCCAGCAACAGCGATCTCACCGCCGCCGAGGTGGAGTTGCTGAACGCGGAGTGGCGCGAGCACCGCCTGCGCCTGGCGCTGGGGCCGGTGCGCAAAGACTACGATTATATTCTTATAGACTGTCCGCCCGCGCTCAACATGCTCACCGTGAACGCGCTAGTGGCGGCGCAGTCGGTGATGATCCCCATGCAGTGCGAGTATTATGCGCTGGAGGGCCTCACCGCGCTGCTCGCCACCATTGAAAAAATCCGCGAGACGCACAATCCGGCATTGCATATCGAGGGCCTGCTGCGCACCATGTTTGACCCGCGCAACAATCTGGCGAACGAGGTGTCGGCGCAGCTTGAGCAGCATTTCGCGGACCGGGTTTATCACACCATAATCCCGCGCAACGTGCGTCTGGCCGAGGCGCCGAGCCACGGTGTGCCGATCCTGCTTTATGACAAGACCTCGCGCGGCGCGCTGGCCTATCTTGCGCTGGCGGGCGAGATATTGAGAAAAGAAGCCGCGCTGCAAAAAACGGCGGCCAACGCGTAAGGGGGGAAGATGCAAAAGAAACGCGGATTGGGACGCGGCCTGGACGCGCTGCTCAGCAGCGCGCGGCCCGATACGGCGGGCATGACGCAGGGACAATTGCGCAACCTGCCGGTGGATATCATTCAGCGCGGCAAATACCAGCCGCGCAAAAACATGCACGCGGAAAACCTGCAAGACCTCGCCGACTCCATCCGCGCGCAGGGCGTGGTGCAGCCTATCGTAGTGCGCCAGCTCGGTCAGGCCGGGCGCTACGAGATCATCGCGGGCGAGAGGCGCTGGCGCGCCGCGCAACTCGCGGGCCTGCAGGACATTCCCGCCATCGTGCGCAACGTGTCCGACAACGACGCGCTCGCCATTGCCCTGATTGAAAACATCCAGCGCGCGGAGTTGAACGCGATGGAAGAGGCCAACGCCTTCAAGCGTCTGATCGGCGAATTCGGCATGACGCACGAGGCGGTGGCGCAGGCGGTGGGCCGTTCGCGCGCGGCGGTGAGCAATTTGCTGCGCCTGCTCGATCTCAATGACGACGTGAAGCAACTGGTGGAGCAAGGCACGCTGGAAATGGGCCATGCGCGCGCGCTGCTTGCCCTGAGCGGCAAGCCGCAGAGCGCCGCGGCGCAGGATGTGGCCAAGCGGGCCCTCTCGGTGCGCGAGACCGAGCGTCTGGTGCAGCGCCTGCTGGCCGCGCCGCGCGGCAAGAGCGTGGAAAAACGCCGCGCCGACCCCGATGTGCGCCGGCTGGAAAAAGACCTGGCGGAAAAACTCGGCGCCAGCGTGCGCATTCAGGCCGGGGCGAAGGGCAAGGGTAAACTGGTCATCAGCTACAACAGCCTGGACGAACTGGACGGCATACTGAAGCACATCAAGTAAGGAGAACGAACATGGATACGATAACAGCAATAGAATCACGGCGCGCGGTCAAGCAGTTCGACCCCGGCCACAGGATGACCGAGAACGAAACCACGCGGCTCATGTCGCTGGCGGTGCTGTCACCCACCTCGTTCAATATACAGAACTGGCGCTTTGTGCTGGTGACGGATAATGACCTGAGAAAAAAGATTCGCGCCGTGGCGTGGGATCAGGCCCAGGTGACCGACGCCTCACTGCTCATCGTGCTCTGCGCCGATCTCAAGGCGTGGGAGAGAAGTCCGGAGCGCTACTGGAAAGACGCGCCGAAGGAAGCGCGCGACTTTCTGGTGCCCGCCATAGATAAATATTATCGCGGGAAGGATCAGGCGCAGAGAGACGAGGCCATGCGCTCGTGCGGCATCGCGGCGCAGACCCCCATGTTTGTGGTAGTGGGCCGGGCCACTCAGCCCGCCTGGTCGCGTCCCGGCCAGGTCCCATTGTCGGAAGTAATACGGCATAACCACTTCTGATGGGATAGTCTGACCGCTCTGCTGCGTGATCCAGGCCATCGTCACCGACATCGAGGGCACCACGTCCTCGCTGTCTTTCGTGAAAGACGTGTTGTTTCCCTATGCGCGCGCCCGCATGGCGGAGTTCGTGCGCGCGCATGCGGGCGAACCCGCCATGGGCGGGCTTTTGGATGATGTGCGGCGGATGCTGGGCGGGCGTGGCGATGATGAAAAAATCATCGCCCAACTCATCCAGTGGATAGACGAAGATAAAAAAGTCACGCCGCTGAAGGCGCTGCAAGGCATGATCTGGGAGACGGGCTTCAAGCAAGGCGATTTCAAAGGCCACGTCTACGAAGACGCGGTGCGCAAGCTCAAGGAGTGGCATGCGCAGGGAATAAAGCTGTATGTGTTTTCCTCCGGTTCGGTGCAGGCGCAAAAACTTTTATTCGCTCACACTGAGTACGGCGACCTCACGCCGCTGTTTTCAGGCCACTTCGACACCACAATGGGCGCTAAAAAGGAAACCAGTTCCTATCACAAAATCGCGCAAACCATCGGCTTCGCGCCCGGCGACATCCTGTTTCTGTCAGACATTAAAGAGGAACTGGACGCGGCGCATGAGGCGGGCATGCAGACGATCTGGCTTCTAAGAGACAGTGCCCCCGAGGGTGTCGCAGCGCATGGAAAGGCATCAAGCTTTGACGGGATTATTGTTAAGCAGTGCGCTCCGGCCTAAAACGGCATCCAGGTTTTTTCGCGCGAGTAACTTAAGTAGCCGATGTTCACGCCGCCGCGCAGGCCCACGCCCAGGCGGATCGGCGCGAGCACGATCTCGCCCTTCTGCTGGTAGTTGATACCCGCGCCTGCGACGTAATAGAAGCTGCCCTCCACCGCCGGGAAGCGCTGGTAGATGGCGCTTGCGGCGGGCAGGTGATAGACCAGCACGAACACCTTGGAGGCGTTGGCCCCGGCGTCGAAGCCGATGGAGGGGCCGGTCCAGTGCACCTTGCGCGTGCCGCCGTTTTTCAGCGTGATGCTGCCGCTGCCGTAGCGCAAGCCCAGCACGATTGCGCCGCTGGCCTCCTCGCCCTTGATGTAGCCGTTCGGCCGACCGTGATCCTCGAACGCCTTTTCAATCACCTTGGCCAGCCCCGCCGTGCTCTCGCCGAAAAACGCCCCGGCCTCCTTGAGCGTGGTGCTCTTGTCGTAGGTATCCTTGTTATTCTCCGCCGCCAGCGCGCTGATGTTTGCGAACATCGCGCTGGCGGCGCATAGTGCAATCCACGATGTACGTATCATTTTTTAATCCCCCAGCCGTATGTCAGAATGGCGGCCTTAAAGGTTAAGAGTCCCTTACCCGGCCTGTTGTTCAGCTAGCATAGCGTAATAATCGCTGATTTTTATCATACTGAGCCTATTTCCAGTGATGCACGTTGACGCGGCGCCAGCCGAACCTTTATAATGCGCGCGCCGTGAACAAGGCCAGGGGAACCGGTTTGGCGCTCATCGGTGCCGGTACGTTGCTTACTTCGATGACGCTGGCCGGTTTGTTGTTGGGCTATGGCCTCGATAAGTGGTTGAATACCCTCCCCTTTTTCATGTTCATCTTGGGCTGCCTGGGGTTTGTGGGCGGCATACTTAAGGTTCACAGGTTGTTGAGCAGGCCATGACTCCGGCAGACGGTGGCTTAAGCGGCGCTGCACGCGCGGTTTTGCTTTATCAGGCCGCGATAACCGTGCTGACGGCGGCGGCCTTTATGTACCTGGGCGGGCTGCGGCCTGCCGTTGCCGCACTGTACGGCGGGCTGGTCGCCATGGTGCTGAGCTGGATGCTCAAACGGCGCGTCACGCGTGTGACGGAAGTTAGCGCCGGCAAGGGCATGCTGTTGTTGTATCTGGGTGTAGTACAGAGATTTTTATTGGTGCTGGCGTTGTTCGCCTTGGCGCTGGGGGTGTTGAAGCTCGACCCGCTGGCCAGCATCGTGGGATTTGGTTTGGGCCAATTAGGCTACGTGATAAGCAGAGTGTCGCACAAGGGGTAAATTCAAGTTGAGCGCAGCGCCTGAGTCCTCCGGTGGGGGGACGGTTGAGTACATCCAGCACCATCTGACCAATCTGTGCGTCGGGCAGTGCGATCCGGTCACGCACAAGGCGACCGGCTTCTGGGCTTGGCACCTCGATACGCTCATCGTCAGCTTCACCCTCGCCGCGCTCATCATTCTGGCAAGCTGGCGTCTGGGGCGCAGGCTGCAAACCTCCGCGCCGAGTGGATTCCAAAATGTGGTCGAGGCGATACTGGAATTCGTCGGCGGCCAGGTGCGCGACAGTTTTCCCGGCCACAATCCGCTCATCGCCCCGCTCGCGCTCACGATTTTCCTGTGGGTGTTTCTGATGAACTTCATGGATTTGATCCCGGTGGACCTGCCCGGCTTTATATTGGGCCTGTTCGGCGTGCATTATTTCAAGCTGGTGCCGACCACCGACCTCAGCACCACCTTCGCGCTGTCGCTCACCGTATTCGCGCTCATCGTGTTCTACAGCATCAAGGTCAAAGGCCCCGTCGGCTACCTCAAGATGTTTCTGTTCCACCCCTTCGGCAAGTTTTTCATCCCGGTGAACGTGGTGATGACCGCGATTGAAGAGGTCGCCAAGCCGCTCAGCCTGGGTCTGCGACTGTTCGGCAATCTGTTTGCGGGCGAGCTGGTGTTCTTGTTGATTGCGCTCATCGGCGGCACGCTGGCGGTGGGTGCGGTGGGCTGGCTGTTCTGGTTCCCGCTGCAAGTCACGCTCGATCTCGGCTGGCTCATCTTCCACTTGCTGGTGATTACCCTGCAGGCGTTTATCTTCATGGTGCTGTCCATCGTCTATTTGGGCATGGCGCACCAGGAACACTAATAACTTTTTAAATTTGAATTTTCTTTCAAGGAGAAACACACCATGACACCCGAAATGATCGCCATGATTTACGCCTACACCGCCGTGGGCGTGGGCGTAATCCTCGCCGCCGCCGGTTTGGGCTCCGCCATCGGCTGGGGCCTGATCTGCGCCAAGACGCTGGAAGGCATCGCGCGCCAGCCGGAAATGCGCCCGCAACTCATGACCAACATGTTCATCTTCGCCGGTTTGATGGAATCCTTCCCGTTCATCATTCTCGCCTTCGCCATGTGGTTCCTGTTCGCCAACCCCTTCGTCGGCGCGCTGGACGCGGCGGTCAAGGCCGTCGGCGGCTAATCAAGGGATACGGGCTCGTCGTCCGCGAGGTTTTTAAGCCATGAATATCACCGCTACTTTGCTGGGACAGATGATTGCGTTTGTCCTGCTCATCTGGTTCGTCAACAAGCTCCTGTGGGGGCCGCTCACCGGCATGATGGCCGAGCGCCAGAAGCGCATCGCCGACGGCCTGGCCGCGGCGGACCGGGGCAGGCACGACCTGGAACTGGCCGAGAAGCGCGCCAAGGAACTGCTGCACAAGGCCAAGAACGACAGCGCCGAGGTGCTGGCGCAGGCCGAACGGCGCGCGGTGGAGATCGTCGAGGAGGCCAAGGGCGCGGCGCGCGCCGAAGGCGAGCGCCTCGTCGCCGGGGCCAGGGCCGAGATCGAGCAGGAAGCCAATCGTACGCGCGAGAAGCTGCGCGCCGAGATGGTCACCCTCGCCGTGGCCGGCGCGGAAAAGGTGCTGGGGCGCGAAATAGACGCCAAGGCGCACGGCGATCTGCTCAATCAATTAGTTAAACAAATTTAATAGTTTTTAACCATGGCAGAGACCGCTACCGCCGCACGCCCCTACGCGCAAGCCGCGTTTGATATCGCGCGCGCGGCGGGCAAGCTGAAAAACTGGTCGGAGTGGCTGAGCGATGGCGCTGCGCTGGTGGGCGACGCCAGGGTGCGCGACCTGATCGGCAACCCGCGCGTGGTCAAGACGCAGTTGCAGGGCTTCATGCTCGACGCGCTGGGTGGCGCGCTGGACCAGCACGGCAAAAATTTTATCCGGCTGCTGACGGAAAACCGCAGACTGACGCTGTTGCCTGACATCGCCATGCTGTTTGAGGCAAGCCGCGCCGAGGCCGAAGGCACGCTGCGCGTGCAGGTGACCTCCGCCGCCGCACTGTCCGACGAACAGCAGCGCGCCTTGGCCGCCACGCTCAAAAAGCGCTTTCAGCGCGAAGTGACGCTGCACTGCGACGTAGATAAAAGCCTGATCGGCGGTGCGATCATCCGCGCCGGCGACCGGGTGATAGATGGCTCGGCGCGCGGCAAGCTGCAACGCCTGGCGCAGGCCTTGGGCCACTAAAAACATTTGCAAAAATTTTGAGGAAACACACATGAAGCTCAGCTCTTCCGAGATCAGCAATCTCATCAAAAGCCGCATCGAAAACTTCGAGGCGCTGGCCGAGGCGCGCACCGAGGGTACGGTGGTGTCCGTCACCGACGGCATCACCCGCGTGCATGGCCTGTCCGACGTGATGCAGGGCGAGATGCTGGAATTCCCCGGCAACACCTTCGGTCTCGCGCTCAATCTGGAGCGCGACTCCGTCGGCGCGGTGGTGCTGG
>JAMCTV010000008.1 GCA_023381235.1 Gammaproteobacteria bacterium | reverse complement strand
ATGATGATGCCGCCCAGGTTGCGCAGGCGCAGGTGGCGCGCGATGGCCTGCGCCGCTTCCAGATTGGTCTTGAAGATGGTCTCGTCAAGATTGCGGTGCCCGACGAAGGCGCCGGTGTTCACGTCTATCGTGGTCATGGCCTCGGTCTGGTCTATCACCAGGTAACCGCCGGACTTGAGCTGTACGCGCCGCTCCAGGGCCTTTTGTATTTCGTCCTCCACGCCATACAGATCGAAGATCGGGCGCTCGCCCGGATAATGCTCGATGCGCCCCGTCAACTCCGGCGTGAATTCCCGGGCAAACTCGAGCACGCGTTGATAGGTCTCGCGCGAATCCACGCGCACCTGCTCGATTTCCATGCCAACGAGGTCGCGCATCGCGCGCAGCACCAGCGGCAGGTCTTCATACAACAGGCGCGGCGCGGATTCCGCCGCGGCACGCTCGGCGATAGAGACCCACAGCTTTTGCAGGAACGCGCGGTCGGCGGAGAGCTCCTCTGCGCTCACCCCCTCGGCCAGAGTACGCACGATATACCCCCCCTCCTGCTCGGCCGCGCCGGTCGCGGCAAGCGCATCCTTGAGGCGCTGGCGCTCTTCGGTACTCTCGATCTTTTGCGACACGCCGATATGCGGCGCGCCGGGCGTGAACACCAGATAACGCGACGGCACGGCGATCTGCGTGGTGAGGCGAGCGCCTTTGCTGCCAAGCTGGTCTTTAATCACCTGCACCACGATTTCCTGTCCTTCGCGCAGCAGATCGGTGATGGCCTCCGGCGCCTTTTTCTCCGGCGCTGCATCCGGCATGACCACGTCCCTGTTTGACGCGGGAGTCGCGTCAGAGGCGTGCAAAAACGCGGTGCGTTCCAAACCTATATCCACAAACGCCGCCTGCATACCGGGCAGCACCCGTTGCACATGGCCTTTATAAATGTTGCCCACCAGCCCGCGCTTACGCGTGCGCTCGATGAAAATATCCTGCAGTACGCCGTTTTCCACCAGCGCCACGCGCGTTTCGCGCGGCGTCACGTTCATGAGTATTTCGCGGCTCATGTCTTATCTAAAACCCAAGGTGCGTTATACATAACGCCAGAAATCGTAGATGGATTTATGGCACTATGTACGATGGTATGGATGACCTTTCAGTATACTCCAGGCGCGATACAGCTGCTCAGCGGCCACCACCCGCACCAGCGTGTGCGGAAGCGTCAGCTTCGATAACGACCACTTAAACTGCGCGCGTTTGAGGCAGGACTCGGCCAGGCCGTCGGGTCCGCCGATAAGCAGCGCCACGTCACGCCCGCCTTGCAGCCAGTCCTGGAGTTGTGCGGATAATTGTTCGGTGCCCCACTCCGTGCCGCGCACGTCGAGCGCGATAACGCAGGAGTCTTTTGGGATCGAGGCGAGCATGCGTTCACCCTCGCCCTGCACCACGCGCGCGATGTCGGCATTTTTACCGCGCTTGCCGGGCGCAATTTCAATCAGGCTCAGCCGGCACTCCGGCGGCAGGCGCTTGGCGTATTCCTGGTAGCCCGTCTTGACCCACTCAGGCATGCGCTCGCCTATGGCGACGAGATGAATACGCAGCGCTTAAACCCTGCCCGGTTTTGCCCGCGCCTTGGCGCCGGCTTTTGGCCTCGCCTTGTTCTTGGCCCTGGATGCCGGCTTGGCGGAATGAGGTTTGGGCTTGGCCTTGGATGCAGGACGCCCCGTTTTGGCGCGCGGGGCGCCGGGCACAACAGGAGCGCGTGCGGGTGCGGCGCCCCACAGTTTTTCCAGGTTATAAAAATCGCGCGTCTGCGGCAGCATCACGTGCACCACCACGTCGCCTAAATCTATCAGCACCCATTCCCCTTCGCGCTCGCCCTCCACCCCCAACGGGCGGCAGCCCTTCAGCTTGGCCTTTTCCACCACCGCGTCCGCGAGCGACTTGACGTGACGGCTGGAGGTGCCGCTGGCGATCACCAGCATATCGGTGACGTCGGAAGTCCCGCGCACGTCCAGCGCCTTGATGTCGAGCGCCTTCCTGTCTTCCAGCGCACCAATGACGAGTTTTTTTAAATAGCTTAGTTGCATGAGTCCTGCCTGGTTATATCGAACTATATATATGTTGCACACTAATCATGTCACACACCGCATCAGGCGTCAGGTAACGCACGCTTCTGCCTTGCGCGGTCAGGGCGCGGATGCGGGAGGAGGAGATGTCCAGCGCTGGCAGGGCCCACAACATGATCCGGCCATGTTTGTGCGCACGCAGTCCGGCTGCGTCCGCTATGCGATGCTGTGACAATAGCTCACCCATCTCACCCGTGACGTTCATCTCGTACCCCGGGCGGTGCGCCACGGCGAGGTGGGCGTAGCTCAGCAGTTCGCGCCAGCGGCGCCAAGCGGGTAGGCCGAGGAAGGCGTCCATGCCGAGGATCAGGCACAACGGGGTGGAGGGAAATTCCGCGCGCAACGATTCGAGCGTATCTATGGTATAGGAGGGACCCGGCCGGGTGATTTCACGGTCATCCACGCGCAAGCCCGTTTCATCCTGCGTCGCAGCGCTCAACATGGCGAGGCGCTGCCCTGCGCCCGCCACAGGCGGCGCGCGATGCGGCGGTATCCCGCACGGAATCAGACGCACCTCGTCCAGATTCAACTCCTGCCGCGCCTCCAGCGCCAGGCGCAGGTGACCGCAGTGGATGGGATCGAAGCTGCCTCCGAGAAGCCCTATCACGGCAGATACAAGAGAAAAGATACCAGAGAAAAGAGGGTTGCTCGTTTGGAGCAGCGGGGATCAACCCGTCTCGGTATCTTTTCTCTTTTCTCTTTTCTCTTTTCTCTATTTCCTGATATGGCCATCGCCGAGCACGATGAATTTCTGCGTGGTGAGTCCCTCCAGGCCGACCGGCCCGCGCGCATGCAGTTTATCAGTGCTGATGCCGATCTCCGCGCCCAGGCCGTATTCAAACCCGTCGGCTAGGCGCGTGGAGGCGTTGACCATCACCGAACTGGAGTCCACCTCGCGCAGGAAGCGCTGCGCGTGCGAGAAATCCTCGGTCACGATGGCGTCGGTGTGCGCCGAGCCGTGTGTCTGGATGTGCTCGATGGCCTCGTCCAAACTCTTGACCACGCGCACCGCCAGTATCGGCGCGAGGTACTCGGTATCCCAGTCTTCCGCCGTGGCCGGTTTGGCTCCCGGCGCCAGCGCGCGCGCAGCTTCGTCGCCGCGCAATTCCACGCCGGCGTCCTGGTACATCTTGGCGAGTTTGGGCAGCACGCGCGGCGCGATGTCCCTGTTCACCAGCAGCGTTTCCATGGTGTTGCACGTGCCGTAGCGCTGGGTCTTGGCGTTGTAGGCCACCTTGATCGCCTTCTCAATGTCGGCCTTGCCGTCTATGTACACGTGGCACACGCCGTCCAGGTGTTTCAGTACCGGCACCGTGGCCTCTTCGCTGATGCGCGCAATCAAACCCTTGCCGCCGCGCGGCACAATCACGTCTACATACTGCTTCATGCGGATCAACTCACCCACCGCGGCTCGGTCGGCGGTCGCTATCACCTGCACCGCGTCTTGTGGCAGCCCGGCCTGTTTAAGCCCGGCCTGGATGCAGGCGGCGATGGCCTGATTGGAATGCAGCGCCTCGGAACCGCCGCGCAGAACGGCGGCGTTGCCGGACTTGAGGCACAGACCGGCGGCGTCCGCCGTGACGTTGGGGCGCGATTCATAAATGATGCCGATCACGCCCAGCGGCACGCGCATCTTGCCCACCTGAAAACCCGCCGGACGGAATTTGAGATCGCTGATTTCGCCCACCGGGTCGGGCAGCGCCGCGATCTGGCGCAGCCCCTCGGCCATGCTCTTGACGCGCGCCTGGTTCAACTCCAGCCGGTCCAGCATGGCGGCGTCGAGCCCTGCCTTTTTACCCGCTTCGATGTCTTTTTTATTGGCGGCGAGCAGAGAGTCGAGGCCGCGCTCCATGGCTTCTGCTATTGCCAGCAGGGCGTCGTTCTTGGCCTGAGTCGAGGCGCGGCTCATGGCGCGCGCAGCGGCGCGTGCGCGCTTGCCCACGTCCTGCATGTATTGCTTGATATCCAGTATCTCGACTCGTGCGTTCATCATCCCGTTCTCATGCGGTCGCTCCCGGCTCCCTGCCTCCCGCGACATTACTACGTCCCTGTACGGCACGTGCGCGGCGCAGCGTGACCCCGGCCACGCCCAGGCTCAATGCCAGCAATTCATCCCATGACCGCCCGGTCGCAAAGCCTTTTATTACGCGCTCCGCGTGCGCCGCGCGGCGCAGCAATCTCCACCACGTGCGCGTATTGTGACGCTGCAGGGCCTGTCTTATCAAAGGCTTTCTTTTTTCCCACACCTTATGCTTGGCCAGTATCTGTTCCGCGCCCATGCCCTTGCCATTATCATACGCCATCGCGGCCAGCACGCGCACCTCGCGCGCCAGCGCCCACAGGATCAGCGTGGGCTCTTCCGCCTCCGCGCGCAGGCCGTTTAACACACGTACGGCGCGCGCGGCGTCACCCGCGAGCGCCGCGTCCACCAGCGCGTATACGTCAAAGCGCGCGCTGTCGGCCACCGCCTCATGCACCGCGTCCGCCGTAATGGGCGCGGCGCCATACAGCAAATACAGTTTCTCGATATCCTGCGCCGCAGCCAGCAGGTTGCCTTCCACGCGCGCGGCCAATAACCCCACGGCGTCCTCGCCCGGCTGCATGTCCTTGGCGCGCATGCGCGCCGCGACCCAGCCCGGCATGGCGCGCGCCTCCACCGGCCACACCTGCACCAGCACACCCACTTCATCCAGCGCACTCACCCATTTGGTTTTTTGCGTAGCGGCATCGAGCTTGGGGCAGGTGACGAGCAGAATCACGTCGGGTGGGGCGGCCTGTGCATAGGCCAGCAGCGCCGCCGCGCCGGTCTCGCCCGGCTTGACGCCGGGCAGGCGCAGTTCGATCAGCTTGCGTTCGGCAAACAGCGACAGGTTTTGCACCGACTGGGTGAGCGCGGCCCAGTCAAAACCCGGCCCGGCGTTGAAAATGATGCGTTCACCGTATCCTTGAGCGCGCGCTGCGGCGCGGATGGCGTCGCACGCCTCCTGCGCCTGCAGCGGCTCATCGCCGCTCACCAGATAAACCGGCGCCAGCCCCCGGCGCAAGTGCTGAGAAAGTTGGTCGGCCTTGACTCTCAAATGCGGAGACCCACTACTGAATATTGAGAGCCTGCACGCGGCGCAGAATCTGCCCGGCGGCGTCGCGCCGCAATCCCTCGCGCAACACGGACTCTTCCGCCTCCTTGCCCAGCACCTGCGTTTCGTCAAACACGAAATCGCGCGTCAGCCTGATCGTTTGTCTGTCCGTCAGCGCCTTTCCGTCCTTGTCCTGCACGTCGAAATTTACCGTGTACACCAGTTCAAACTCGTCG
>JAMCTV010000007.1 GCA_023381235.1 Gammaproteobacteria bacterium | reverse complement strand
GCGTACTCATTTCATCGTGGGATTAAGAGGTTGATGCAAAACTCGTTTTGCATCAACCTGCGAGCGCCCCAGGGGCGGGACGCATCATTTTTCAAACACGCTGAGTGTTTGAAAAATGGAGCAAGCCGCGGACATGCGCCGCGGCGCGGCGGAAGGCAAAAGTCCACGGATGGACTTTTGCCTCAATGAAGGAGATAAAGTGAATTCCGTTCCCGACAGGCACGCGCGCGTGCTTTCCGGCATGCGCCCTACCGGCAGGCTGCACCTTGGCCACTATCACGGCGTGCTGAAAAACTGGGTGCGCCTGCAACACGAGTACGAGTGTTTCTTTTTCGTCGCCGACTGGCACGCGCTCACCACACACTACGACGAGCCTGGCATCATCGGCGAGCACGTGTGGGACATGGTGATAGACTGGCTGGCCGCGGACATCAACCCCCGCGTGGCCAAGCTGTTCATCCAGTCGCGCGTGCCGGAACACGCCGAACTGCACGTGCTGCTGTCCATGATTACTCCGCTCAGCTGGTTGGAGCGCGTGCCGAGCTACAAGGATCAACAGGAAAAGCTCAAGGAAAAAGACCTCGCCACCTTTGGCTTTCTCGGTTATCCATTATTGCAGAGCGCGGATATCCTGATTTACAAGGCGGGCCTGGTACCCGTGGGCGAGGATCAGGTGGCGCACGTGGAGTTGACGCGCGAGGTGGCGCGGCGCTTTAATCATATCTACGGGCGCGAACCCGGCTTCGAGGAAAAGGCCGAGGCGGCGATCAAAAAGATGGGCGCGAAAAACGCCAAGCTGTATAGGGAATTACGCAAGCGCTATCAGGAGCAGGGCGAGACGGATGCGCTGCAAACCGCGCACGCGCTGGTCGAGGCGCGCCAGAACATGACCCTGACCGACCGCGAGCGTTTAGTGGGCTACCTGGAAGGCGGCGGCATCATCATCCTGCCGGAGCCGCAGGCGCTACTCACCCCGGCCTCCAAATTTCCCGGGCTGGACGGACAGAAGATGTCCAAATCCTACAACAACACCATCGCCTTGCGCGAAGAGCCGGAATCCATACAGGCAAAACTGCGCGCCATGCCCACCGACCCGGCGCGCGTGCGCCGCACCGATCCGGGCGAGCCTGAGAAGTGCCCGGTGTGGCCGCTGCACCAGATATATTCCGGCGCGGAGACCAAGGACTGGGTGCAAAAGGGCTGCCGCAGCGCCGGCATCGGCTGCCTCGAATGCAAGCAGCCGGTGATAGACGCCGTGCTTGCCGAGCTGGCCCCGATCCGCGAACGCGCAGAGGAGTTCGAGAGCAATCCCGATCTGGTGCGCAACATCATCGCCGAGGGCTGCGACGCGGCGCGCGACGCGGCGCGCGTGACCATGGAAGATGTACGCGAGGCGATGGGCCTCGCCTACCGCTGAAATCACGTGATGAATGAGACATTGACGAACGCGACGCTGCACACGCCCACCGCCAGGGTGAAGAGTGAGGCTGTGACCGACCTGCCGCACGACCTCTATATCCCGCCCGATGCGCTGGAGATTTTTCTGGAAACCTTCCAGGGCCCGCTCGATCTGCTGCTCTACCTCATCAAGCGCGAGAATCTGGACATCCTGGACATTCCCATCGCCCGCGTTACGCAGCAGTACATGGAGTACATTGACCTGATGCGCGAGTTGCGCCTGGAGTTGGCGGCGGAATATCTGCTGATGGCCGCGATGCTGGCCGAGATCAAGTCGCGCATGCTGCTGCCGCGTCCGGTCGAGGCGGGAGAAGAGCAGGACCCGCGCGCCGAACTGGCGCGGCGCCTGCTGGAGTATGAACGCTTTAAGCAGGCCGCCGAACAGTTCGATGCCTTGCCGCAGATTGGGCGCGACGTATTCCAGGCTCTGGCCGAGGCGCGCTTCAAATCCGTCGCCCGGCCGCTGCCCACGGTGACGCTGGATGAGTTGCTGCGCGCCTTCAGCGATGCCCTCGCGCGCGCCGTGATGTACACCCACCATCATATCCAGCGTGAACCATTGTCGGTGCGCGAGCGCATGAGCCAGATTCTGAGCCGCATCCAGGCCGATCACTTTACCGAGTTCCAGGCGCTGTTTCCGCATGAGGAAGGACGGCGTGGCGTGGTGGTGACGTTTCTTGCGTTGCTTGAGCTCATCAAGGAATCGCTGATCGAGCTGGTGCAGCACGATTTGTATGGCACGATTCATATTAGAAGTGCGAGTACGACAGCGTCACCGTGGACATAGCGACGATAAAAAACATTCTGGAGGCTGCGCTGCTTGCGGCCGGGGAGCCGCTGAGCGATGAGCGCCTGCTCGGTTTGTTCAACGAGACGGAACGTCCCGCGCGCGAACAACTGCGCGAGGCCCTGCAACAACTGCGCGGCGACTGCGCAGCGCGCAGCATCGAATTGCGCGAGGTGAGCAGCGGCTGGCGCATCCAGGTCAGGCAGGAGTTCGCGCCCTGGGTGGCCAGGCTGTGGGAGGAGCGCGCGCCGCGCTACTCGCGCGCCTTGCTGGAGACGCTGGCCCTGATCGCCTACCGGCAACCCATCACGCGCGCCGAGATCGAAGAGATCCGCGGCGTGACGATCGCCTCCAGCATCATGAAAACACTGCAAGAACGTGAATGGATACGCACTGTGGGTCACCGCGAGGTGCCGGGCAGGCCCGCGCTGTACGCCACCACGCGCGAGTTTCTGGATTACTTCAATCTGCGCAGCCTGGAAGACCTGCCCACGCTGGCCGAACTCCCTGCGCCGGATGTGGCGCATCCGGAACTGGATTTGGCGGAGATGTTGCCCGCGCAGCCGCTTGAGGACGCCGATGCGGCTCCCGCTTCCGCCGGCGCAGAGCCGGGTGATTGAACCCGGTCGCGGCTTGCCCGCTCATGGCTGAACGCCTGCAAAAACTTCTGGCGCACGCCGGTTACGGCTCGCGGCGCGAGATTGAGGAGTGGATCAAGTCCGGACGCGTCAAGGTCAACGGCGAGTCCGCCAAACTCGGCGACACGGCGGGTCCCGGCGACACGATTACCCTCGACGACGTGCCGATACCGGCGCATCGCCTGGGCGGAGTCAAACAGCGCGTGCTGATGTATTACAAGCCGGAAGGGGAGATGTGCACGCGCTCCGATCCGGAACAGCGCAGCACGGTGTTTGACAAGCTGCCGCCGCTGCGCAAGGGCCGCTGGATCATGGTCGGGCGCCTCGACATCAATTCCTCCGGCCTGCTGCTGTTCACCACCGACGGTGAACTGGCCAACCGCCTCATGCACCCTGCGCGCGAACTGGAGCGCGAGTACGCGGTGCGCGTGCTGGGTGCGGTGGACAAAACCATGCTGCGCACGCTCAAACAGGGCGTGGCGCTGGAAGACGGCGCGGCGCATTTTGACAGCATCGTGGACGCGGGCGGCGAGGGCGCCAATCGCTGGTACCACGTCACGCTCAAGGAAGGACGCAAGCGCGAGGTGCGGCGTTTGTGGGAGTCGCAGGGCGTGAAGGTGAGCCGCCTGACGCGCGTGCGCTTCGGGCCGGTGACGCTGCCGCGCGGGTTGCATCGCGGGCAGCATAAGGAACTGGATGAGGAGCAGCTCGCGCTGTTGTTGCAAGCGGTAGACATGCAGCCTGAGCCAGCACCGCAACGCGGTGCGGGATCCATCGGGCTGCGGCGCAGCACGAGACCCTCAGCGCCTCAACGCAAGCCGCGCCGGGAGATGCAAAAACGTTGATACTGTACCCCTTTTTTAAAGGGGGTCGAGCGTAGCGAGGGGGGGATTTGAGACCGCAACGCTCAACCGGATGGATAGGCCCTATAGAGTAGCGCAGAGTGTGAGCTTCAAAACAGTTTATCGTGCCCTTTACCGCCACTACGGCCCGCAGCACTGGTGGCCGGGCGAGACGCCGTTTGAAGTCATGGTGGGCGCGGTGCTCACGCAAAACACCGCGTGGAGCAACGTCGAAAAGGCGATTGCCAATCTCAAACAGGCTCAGGCGCTGGCCCCGCACGTCATCGCACATATGCCGCACGCGCGCCTCGCGCGCCTGCTCAAACCCTCCGGCTATTTCAACATCAAGGCCAAGCGCCTGCGCAACTTCTGCGTCTGGTATCTTGCACAAGGCGGGCATGAATCGCTGGCGCGCCTGTCCACTCCCGTGTTACGCAAACGGCTGCTGGCGGTAAACGGCGTCGGGCCGGAGACCGCGGACGATATTCTGCTCTACGCCTTTGAGCGCCCGGTGTTTGTGATAGACGCCTACACGCGCCGCCTGCACAGCCGCCTTGGTCATGTGCGCGGCGATGAGGATTACGAAATGCTGCGCGCCCTGTTTGAAAAAGGCTGGCGCGGTGCGGAAAAAATAAGATTATTCAATGAGTTTCACGCCCTCATCGTGCGCCACGCCAAAGAGGTATGCCGCCCGCACCCGCGCTGCGAACTATGTTGCCTGGGCGCCGCCTGTCCGTCGCGGGTGCAGTAATTATTGCCTATCAGCCTGCTTGGGCTTAATATTCCACTAATCTCCCATCCATAGTGTTTAGAGAGTGGCCCATGAAAAAAAACAAACTATCCCGGCGTAGCTTTATTAAACTCACCGGCGCCGCCCTGGCCGCAGGCACTGTGGGCGGACTGCCTGATATGGCGCAGGCCGCGCCCAAGGGCGTAAGCGCCGGCAAGAAGGCCTATCTGCCCAAGGCCAAGGGCCCGCGCGTAGTGGTGGTGGGCGGCGGCACCTCCGGCCTCACCATCGCCAAGTATTTAAAGAAGGAAAATCCAAAATTCGACGTAGTGCTGGTGGAAAAGCGCGCGATGTACAGTTCGTGTTTCGCCAGCAATTTGTGGTATGCAGATGTCATCAATCTGGAATTTCTCGCCGGACACAGTTTCCTCAACGCGGCCAAGAACGGCGGCTACACCTTCTTCAACGCCACCTGCATCGGCGCAGATCGGGCGGGGCGCAAGCTCATTACCAATGAGGGCGAAATCGCCTATGACTATCTGGTGCTCACCCCCGGCATAGATTACGACTACGCCAAGATCGGCGTGAACGATCCGGACACCGAATACCGTTTGCGTACCGAGTATCCGGCGGGCTGGATGATGGGGACCGAACACGTTACCCTCAAACGCAAGATACAGAATTTCAAAGACGGCGTATTTATCCAGACCGTGCCCGGCGGCAATTACCGCTGCCTGCCCGCGCCGTATGAGCGCGCCTGCATGATCGCCTCGGTATTCAAGAAAAACAAAATCAAGGGCAAGGTGCTGGTGCTCGATCACAACCCCGACATCACCATCAAGAAGGACGGCTTCCATGCCGCCTTCAATGAGTTGTATAAGGACATCATCGAATACGCTCCTTCCATCACCATCACCTCCGTGGACGTGGACAAGAAAACCATCAACACCGAGTTTGATTCCTACCAGTTCGATGACGCGGCCATCTACCCTAACATCCGCGGGTCGAAACTGCTGGAAACCCTGGGCGTGATGGATGCCAAGAGCCTGCAAAAAGAGGCGCGCATAGACGTGCTCAAATACAACGTGCTTGGCGATGAGCGCGTGTACATCGCGGGCGATTCGCGTCCGATGCCGTTCTCCAAGAGCGCCAACACCGCCAACACCGAAGGGCGCTACGTCGCCAAGGTGATCGCGGCGCATGCGGCGGGCAAAAAGATAGACTGGCAGACGCCTACCACCACCTGCTATTCGATGGTTAATGCCAATCCCAAAGAGGCGATCAGCGTGGATGCGCGTTATGCCTACGATGCGGAGAAAAAGGAGTTCAGCTTTTCCAAGGATACAAAAATGTTCCAGGAACGCAGCGCCGATCAGGGCAAGGCCACCTTGGAGTGGGCGCAGGGAATTTACAACGATTTATTCGGAGAGACATAAACCATGGATTTCACCTTTGTGATGTTGAGTCTGGCGGCGGCGATTGTGATAGCGGCCTGGCTTACCTCGCTGCTTGTCGGCAAATAAAACGCAGGAGACTTCTTCCGGGGACGGGCCGCCGTTTGTAAGGCGCACTCCGCTGGGTGTCGAGTTGCGCTTGAAGGTCGTTCCCGGCACAAGCCGTTCCGTTATCGTGGGCGCGCTTGGAGACAAGCTGAAAATCAAGGTCGCCGCGCCCCCGGAAGGCGGCAAGGCGAATGAGGCCGTGGTGAGACTCCTCTCCGAGTGGCTGAACAACCGCTCCGTGGAAATCATCTCCGGTCACGCGCACGCGGAGAAGGTCGTCCGCATCAACGGCTTGTACGAATTGGACGCCGCTTGCCTGTCCAAATTGAAAGGCCATGTATGACGCAGCGTAAAGACCCCCCTTTGTCGCTTGCCTACAGCGCCGACACAGGCACAAAGCCCAGCGCGCGGTCCTCCCATTTACGCAACTGGATTGCGCTTATTGTCCTCGCTGGGCTGTACACCTATGTGGTTTATCTCGCAGGCGGCCTGCATTTAATAATCGCGCCCCTGGTGATGGCTCCACTCGGCTATCACGCCTTCAAAGGGAAACCCTTGATACGCAAAGTGCTGGCTTCGACTGTCCCCTGGGCCGGCTCACCCGCCTTGGCCTTCCTCGGCGCGGACAAGGTGATCGAAACCATGTTCGTACACTCCTTACTCATCGGCCTGGTGACGGTGCAACTGTGGGAGGCCATGCTATGGCTGGGCGGATACCTGATGAGCAAGCTGCGTAGCTTGGTGTGAGGCCGGTGCAAGACATGACGCGCACCTCTCAACCTGACATGAGTTGTCCCTCACTCCGGTTGGTCACTTGAGGCAATACCGTTTTAGCCATTGACATGATGTAGCCATATGGCTACAGTTAGCGGATGGTCGAAATTCGCAAGACCGGCGTCTTTGCTCAATGGCTCGACAACCTACGTGACAACCAGGCCAGAGCCCGCCGTGTTCAGGCCAGGATCGAGCGCCTCGCTGGCGGGAACCCTGGTGACGTAGAGCCGGTTGGTGAAGGTGTATCGGAATTGCGAATCAACTACGGCCCTGGGTACAGGGTCTATTTCAAAAAGCGAGGGCGAGAAGTAATCATTCTCTTGGCCGGTGGTGATTAAGAGCACCCAAGCCGAAGATATCAAGACTGCCTTGCGCCTCGCCCGCAACCTTTCGGAGTAATCACTATGGCCAAAACTGCTACCACTCGCTATGACGTTGCCGAACACCTCAGAACCCCTGAGGAAATGGCCGCCTACCTCGAAGCTTGCTTCGAAGAAGCGAACGGAGACGCCGCTTTCATTGCCAAGGCACTAGGCGACATTGCCCGTGCGAAGGGCATGGCGCAGGTTGCGCGCGATGCCGGCCTATCCCGTGAGAGCCTTTACAAAGCTCTTTCCGGCGAGCGTAGCCCCGGTTTCGATACCATCCTCAAAGTCAT
>JAMCTV010000006.1 GCA_023381235.1 Gammaproteobacteria bacterium | reverse complement strand
ACACGGCGCGCGCACGATTCCGGCAACCTCACGGGCGCTGCGCTGGAATTCGTGCAACGCAAGATTAACCGTCTGGAGGCGCAGACGCCCGCGCCATGATCCCGCGCAAAAAGATCAGGCTCGGCGATCTCCTGGTGCAAAACAAGGTGATCTCCGAGAATCAACTCAACAGCGCGCTCGCCATACAGAAAAAGAGCGGGCGCAAGCTGGGCCGGGTGCTGATCGAAAACAACTTCGTCGAGGAAGACAAGCTGCTCGACTTCCTCTCGCGCCAGTTGCAGATTCCCTTTGTTGACCTCAGGTATTACAAGTTTTCCCCCGACACCGTGCGCCTGCTGAGCGAGACCTATGCGCGCCGGTTCCGCACCATCGTGCTGGAGGAGAAAGAGAGCGACTATCTGATCGGCATGGCCGATCCCACCGATATCTTCGCCTATGATGAACTGGCGCGTATGCTGAAACGGCCGCTGCGCCTGGCCCTGGTGCGCGAGGCCGATCTGCTGCGCACCCTGGACACCGTGTACCGCCGCACCGAGGAGATCATCAGTTTCGCCGAGAAACTGGGCGAAGAGATGGCGGCCAACGAATTTGACCTGGCCGGTCTGGCGCAGGCCGCCGATGTCACGGATGCGCCGGTGGTGAAACTGCTGCAATCCATGTTCGAAGACGCGGTGCAGATCGGCGCCTCCGACATTCACATCGAGCCGGATGAACACGCGCTGCGCATCCGCCAGCGCATAGACGGCGTGTTGCACGAGCAGTTGATGAAGGAAAAGCACATCGCCTCCGCCCTGGTGTCGCGCCTCAAGCTCATGTCCGGGCTGGACATCGCGGAAAAGCGCCTGCCGCAGGACGGGCGCTTCACCATTAAAGTCAAAGACAGGGTGATAGACGTGCGTCTCTCCACCATGCCCATCTACGACGGCGAAGCGGTGGTGATGCGTCTGCTGGACAAGACCGGCGGCCTGCTCAATCTCGATCAACTGGGCATGACGTCCGACATGCTGCGCCGTTTCCACCAGTTGATTACCAAGCCGCAGGGCATGGTGCTCATCACCGGCCCCACCGGCAGCGGCAAGACCACCACCCTGTACGCCGCGCTGTCGCACATCAACAACGCGGAGAGCAAGATCATCACCGTGGAAGACCCGGTGGAATACCGTTTGCCGCGCATCAACCAGGTGCAGGTCAACGCCAAGATCGGCTTGAGCTTCGCGCGCGTGCTGCGTTCCGCACTGCGCCATGACCCGGATATCGTGCTGGTGGGCGAAATGCGCGACCAGGAAACCGCGGAGATCGGCCTGCGCGCCGCCATGACCGGCCATCTGGTGCTGTCCACCCTGCACACCAACGACTCCATCAGTTGCGCCACGCGCCTGCTCGACATGGGCGCCGAGGGTTACATGGTGGCCGCCGCGCTGGACGCGGTGATCGCGCAACGCCTGGTGCGCAGAATTTGCGCGTCTTGCGCGGAGCCGTACCAGCTCGACACGCACCAGTTGGCCTGGCTGCGCGGTTTGACGGGCGCCGCCGCAGAGGGCATGGAGTTCCGCCACGGCGAGGGTTGTCCGCACTGCAACAACACCGGCTATCGCGGGCGCATCGGCGTGTACGAACTGCTGGAAATAGATGAGGCGCTGGGCAACGCGCTGCGCCGCGAAGACGTGGAAGAGTTCAGGAAGCTCGCCAAACAGCGGCTGGGTCACGGCACGCTGATCGAGTGCGCCCTGGAGTATGCCAGGGCCGGTACCACCACCATAGATGAGGTCATGCGCGTGTTTGGCGAGGGCGAGGAAATCGAAGAAACTCCGCCGCCGGCGCAGGAGCTTCCGGCCGGCGGGAAGTCTGCCGCGCGCGCGGCGCACGCTTAGTGGGTCTCCATGCCGCTGTTCAACTACCAAGGCCGCAGTGTGCGCGGCGAACTCGTTAAGGGTTCCATAGACGGGGTGAGCGCCGACGCGGTCGCCAGCCAGTTGTTCAACAGCGGTATCACGCCGATAGACATCATCGAGGCGCGGCCGGAGACGGATGTCTTTGTGATGTTGAAGCGCCGCCTTGGCCAGGCCAAGGCGGAGTTGTCCGACCTGATTCTGTTCAGCCACCAGATGTACACTCTTACCAAGGCCGGCGTGCCCATCACCCAGGCGCTCACCGGCCTGGCCGAGTCCACGCGCAAGCATAATCTCAAGGAGGCATTGGAGGATGTGGCGGACAGCCTGCAAAGCGGGCGTGATCTGTCGAGCTCGCTCAACCGCCACCCGCACATCTTTACCAATTTGATCGTGAGCATCGTGCAGGTGGGCGAGAACAGCGGCAACCTGGATCAGGCCTTTCTGCAGATTTCAAAATATCTGGAAACGGAAAAGGACACGCGCGACCGCATCAAGTCGGCGTTGCGCTATCCCATCATCGTTCTGTTTGCGATTGCGGTGGCCGTGACCATCATCAACATCTGGGTGATTCCGGCCTTTGCCAAGCTCTTCGCCAGCTTCAAGGCCGAACTGCCCTGGGCCACCAAGATTCTGATCGGGACATCCAACTTCTTTGTTTCCTATTGGCCCTATATGCTGGCTACGTTGCTGCTCGGCATCATCGGCCTGCGCGCCTATATCAAGACCGACCACGGCCGCTATGTGTGGGACCGCTTCAAGCTGAAAATACCCTTCATCGGCGACATCCTCAACCGCGCCACCCTGGCGCGCTTTGCGCGCTCGTTTGCCATGGTGCAGCGCGCCGGCGTGCCGCTGGTGCAGGGGCTCACGGTGGTGGCGAACGCGGTGGACAACCGCTACATCGGCGATCACATCCTGGCCATGCGCAACGGCATCGAGCGCGGCGAGAGCGTGACCCGCACCGCCGCCCTCTCCGGCATGTTCACGCCCATGGTGTTGCAGATGATGGGCGTGGGTGAGGAGACCGGCGCGCTGGATGCGATGATGCAGCAGGTGGCGGAATTCTATGAACGCGAGGTGGACTACGATATCAAGAGCCTGAGCACCAATATGGAACCTATCCTGATAGTAGGCATAGGCGTCATGGTGCTGATTCTGGCGCTGGGC
>JAMCTV010000005.1 GCA_023381235.1 Gammaproteobacteria bacterium | reverse complement strand
ACGGAAGCGATGATTTCTTCCGGCGCGTATTTTCCCGCCAGCATGTAGGTGTTGGTCATGCGCGGCATGGGCAGGTGCGCGTAGGATTCACGCCGTCCGTTGCCGGTAGGCGCGACGCCCATCAGGCGCGCGTTGAGCTTGTCCTGGATGTAGTCTTTAAGGATGCCATTCTCGATCAAGGTGGTGCACTGCGTAGGCGTGCCCTCGTCGTCCAGGTTGAGCGAGCCGCGGCGGTTGGCGAGGGTGCCGTCGTCCACCACGGTGCACTGTTCAGAGGCGACGCGCTGACCAATTTTTCCGGCGAACGCGGAACTGCCCTTGCGATTGAAGTCGCCTTCCAGTCCGTGGCCGATGGCCTCGTGCAGCAAAATCCCCGGCCAGCCGGGGCCGAGCACCACCTGCATGGCGCCCGCGGGCGCGGCCACCGCGTCGAGATTGACCAGCGCCTGGCGCACCGCCTCGCGCGCGAAATTCAGGCCGCGCTCGTTTTCCAGGAAATACTTATAGCCCACGCGTCCACCGCCGCCCGCGCTGCCCTGTTCGCGCCGGCCTTTGTGTTCCACGATCACGCTCACATTCAAGCGCACCAGCGGGCGCACGTCGGCGGCGAGGGTGCCATCGCTGGCCGCAATCAGCACCACGTCATGGGTGGAGGCGAGGCTTACCATGACCTGCTGCACGCGCGGATCGAGCTTGCGCGCCTCGCGGTCGAGCATCTCCATCAACTGTATCTTGGCGGTTTCGTCCAGCGTGTTTAACGGGTCGAGCGGCACGTACAACTGGTGTCCAGCGCGGCCCTGCCAGGCGGCGAGTGAAGTCTGCCGGCCGCTGCGTGCAATGGCGCGCGCCGCCTGCGCGGCCTGGGTGAGCGCGGGCAGCACGATCTCGTCGGAATAGGCAAAGCCGGTCTTCTCGCCGCTCACCGCGCGCACGCCAACGCCTTGCTCGATGCTGTGCGAGCCTTCCTTGACGATGCTATCCTCCAGCGCCCAGGATTCGGAACGGCTCAGTTGAAAATACAAATCGGCGCTGTCCACGCCGGGCTGCATGAGCTGGTCCAGCACGCGCGACAACTCCGCGTCGCCGAGGCCGCCGGGGGCAAGCAGGGTGTGGCGCGCGATGTCGAGATTATTCATAGAGATGTAAATGTGGCCTGCGTCACTGGAACTAAAGGCCTATTTTAACACGTCCCGCATACCGGGCAGGCAGGGTCTTTATGGAGTTTGACCGTGCGCCATTCCATGCTCAGCGCATCCAGCAGCAGCAGGCGTCCCGCCAGCGTTTCGCCGATGCCGGCTAATAGTTTGATGACCTCGACCGCCTGCACCGCGCCAATCACGCCCGGCACCGGTGCGAGCACACCGAGAGCCGCACAGCCTTCCTCCGCGCCGGGATCGTCCCGATACAGGCAGCGGTAACACGCGCTACCGGCGCGGCGCAGATCAAATACGGTCACCTGCCCCTCCATGCGTATCGCCGCGCCGGACACCAGCGGTTTTTTCGCGCGCACGCAGGCGGCGTTGAGCGCAAAGCGCGCGGCGAAATTATCGCTTGCATCGGCTACCACATCGGCTTGGCGCACTTCGTGCGCGAGTTCATCTTCCGCCAAGCGCTTATTGAGCGCGGTGATTTTGACTTCAGGATTCAGCGCCTGCAGCGTATCGCGCGCCGATTCGGTTTTGTTGCGCCCTATGTCACGTGTGCGATGTATGATCTGGCGTTGCAGGTTGGATAAATCCACCTGGTCATAATCGGCGATCACCAGATGCCCGACGCCGGCCGCGGCGAGATACATGGCGAGCGGTGAACCGAGGCCGCCCAAGCCGATAATCAGTACGCGCGCATCCAGTAGTTTTTGCTGTCCTTCGGGGCCCACCTGTGCCAATAACATCTGGCGGCTGTAGCGTTGTAACTGCTCGTCATTCATAAGAGCTCCAGCGCGCGACGGCGACGCGCGGTATACCGCTGAGGTCAGGGTAGTCTTGTATATATTGATAACCGGGCGCGGCAAGGAGTTCCATCATGGCTGGAGCCTGATCGTAACCGTGCTCCAGCAGCAGCCAGCCGCCCTGCGTGAAATGCGTGCGCGCCTGCGCCGCAATGGCGCGCAAATGCCGCAAGCCGTCAGAACCGGCTACTAGCGCGAGCTGCGGTTCGTAACGCAAATCATGCAGATGCGGATCGCCGCTGGCGACATAGGGCGGGTTGGATACAATCATGTTGAAGCGCTCACCCTGTAGCGCGTCGAACCAGTTCCCCAAACGAAATTCCACGTTGTGGATGTTCAAGCGCGCGGCGTTGGCGCGCGCGACATGTAACGCGGCCGGTGAAATATCGGTAGCGATGATTTGGCAACGCGGGCGTTCCTGCGCCAGCGCCAGCGCAATCGCGCCTGAGCCGGCGCCGAGGTCTGCAATGCGCCAGACGGCATCAGCGGGAATTTTTTGCAGCGCCAGTTCGATCAGCAGTTCGGTCTCCGGGCGCGGGATAAGCACGTCCGGCGTCACCTGTAACTCCAGCGACCAGAATCCGCGTATGCCGGTAAGATAGGCTGAGGGTTCACCACTCGCACGGCGCGTGACCAGGTCATTCGTCCGGGCGAGTTGCGCGGGGGTGAGCGCCTGATTGGGCCAGAGGCGCAGCTTGCTGCGCGGCAGCTCCAGCACGTGCGCGAGCAGCAGTTCTGCTTCCATATCGGGATTTTCATGGTGCGCCAGGCGCCGCACGGCCTGTTGCAGCGCCGTGGAGAGGGTAACGCGCACGGCCTGCTGCGCGTTCATCACGCCAGCGCCGCGAGCTGGTCGGCCTGGTATTCGCTGATAAGCGGATTTATCACCAGGTCAAGGTTGCCTTGCAAGATAGAGTCGAGCTGATACAGGGTTAAGTTGATGCGGTGGTCGGTGAGCCGCCCCTGCGGAAAATTATAGGTGCGGATACGGTCGGAACGCGCGCCGCTGCCCACCAGATCGCGGCGCAGTTGTGTTTGTGCGCTGGTTTGCTTTTCCCGTTCCGCGGCCAGCAGGCGCGCCTGTAACAGCGCCATGGCGCGCGCGCGATTCTTGTGCTGCGAGCGCTCATCCTGGCACTCCACCACCACGCCGCTCGGCAGGTGCGTAATGCGGATCGCGGAATCGGTTTTGTTCACGTGCTGTCCGCCCGCGCCGCTGGCGCGGAAGGTGTCCACTTTTAAATCCGCCGGATTGATGCTGATTTCGTCTATCTCCGCCCCCGCCGGCCTCACCGCCACGGTGCAGGTCGAGGTGTGAATGCGCCCCTGGGTTTCGGTTTCCGGCACACGCTGCACGCGGTGTCCGCCCGATTCGAACTTGAGGCGCGAATAGGCGCCGTGTCCCATCACGCGCAGCACCACCTCTTTGTAGCCGCCGCGTTCGCTCGCCGCGCTGCTGATGGTCTCGGTTTGCCAGCGGCGCGACTCGGCGTAGCGCATGTACATGCGCAACAGATCGCCCGCGAACAGCGCGGCCTCGTCGCCGCCGGTGCCGGCGCGGATTTCGAGAAAGATATTGCCCGCGTCGTGCGGGTCGCTGGGCAGCAGCAGTGTTTGCAGTTCCAGTTCCAGCTCCTGCGCGCGTGAGTGCGCCTGTTTCAGTTCCTCCTCGGCCAGTGCGCACATCTCAGGGTCTTCGTCGCGCTGCATCTGCTCCGCGTGCGCGATATCCTGCTGCACTGCACGGTATTTCTCGAAGCAGGCGATCACCGGCGACAGTTCAGCGTATTCCCTGGAATAGTCGCGGAAGCGCACCTGGTCGTGGATCGTGTCCGGGCTGGCGAGCAGGGCGCTGATTTCATGCAGGCGCTCGGCGAGGTTTTCCAGTTTGTTGCGTATGGAGGGTTTCATAGTTTCAGAGAAAAGATACAAGTAGCGGCCAAACCGGCAGCTTGCTCTTGTGTCTTTAATCTGGCTTGAGATTGAACAACTCGTGCGCCGCGCGCAGCAGTTCGTCGCGCCCCTCGGCGCTGGCCTGCTTCAATTGCACGCACGGCGCGTGGATCAGCTTGTTGGTGAGCGCGCGCGCCAGCAGGCGCATCACCTGCTCCGGGTCGCGCCCTTGCGCCAGCAGGCGGCGCGCATTGGCCAGTTCCTCGTCGCGCGTGCGCTCCGCGCTCAGGCGGTAATCGCGGATGGTGGACACCGCGGACAGGGATTGCAGCCAGCCGGTGAAGCTCGCCACCTGCGTGTCCACGATTTCCTCCGCCTGCTTGGCGGCCTCCTGACGCGATTGCAGGTTTTCCTGAATCACTTCCTGCAGATCGTCAACGGTGTACAGGTACACGTCGGCCAGTTCGCCCACCTCCGGCTCGATGTCGCGCGGCACGGCGATATCCACCATGAACATGGGGCGATGCTTGCGCGCCTTGAGCGCGCTCTCCACGCTGCCCTTGCCGAGGATAGGCAGTTCAGCGGCGGTGGAGGAGATCACAATATCGGTTTCGGCGAGATGGGCGGGGAGTTCGGACAGGGCGATGGCGTAACCGTTGAATTCGGAGGCCAGGACATGCGCGCGTTCCAGCGTGCGGTTGGCCACGATTACGCGGCCGATATTGTTTTCACGCAGGTGGCGCGCGGTCAACTCAATCGTCTCGCCCGCTCCGATCAGCAGGGCGGTGTGCTTGCTCAAATCGCCGAAAAGATCGGAAGAGCGTCG
>JAMCTV010000004.1:759-4781 GCA_023381235.1 Gammaproteobacteria bacterium | reverse complement strand
CGATGGCGAGCGTCAATCGCCCCTGCTCGACATTTTCCGGCGCCAGCGCGATCTCGCGCACGCGGCCGACTTCGACACCGTGGTAGCGCACCGGCGCGTCGAGGCTGAGGCCGGACACCGATTCCTGCATGTAAGTCCGGTAGACGTCGTAATCCTTGCGATAGGAGTTCCCGCTGCTCAACCACAGCACGCTGCCGATGAGCGCCGCGCCCAGTACCAGCACGAAAACTCCAACCACGGCAAAATTTACTTTTTCTTCCATGCCTGCTCGCGCGCCGCGCGTCCGCGCGGCCCATAAAAATATTCCCGGATCAGCGGATGATCCGACCGGGAGAGTTCCGCCATGGCGCCGGCCCCCATGATATGCCCCTCGCCCAGCACCGCGACGCGGTCCGCCGTCCGCCACAGCAGGTCGAGGTCGTGCGTCACCATCATGATGGTCAATCCGAGCGCGTCGCGCAAGCTCACCACCAGTTCGTCAATGCCGCTTGCGCTGAGCGGGTCGAGGCCCGCGGTTGGTTCGTCGAGAAAAAGCAGTTCGGGATCGAGCGCGAGGGCGCGCGCCAGCGCGGCGCGTTTGCGCATCCCGCCGCTCAACTCGTTCGGGTACTTGGGGCCCGCGTCCGCGGGCAAGCCGGTGAGCGCGATTTTCACGGCGGCGACCTCTTCGATCAGCCGTTCGCTGAGTTCCGTGTGTTCGCGCAGCACCATGCCGACATTCTCCGCCACTGTCAGCGAGCTGAACAGCGCGCCGCGCTCGAACATGACTCCCCAGCGCCGCCGCAGCGGCAGCGCTTCCTCGTCGCTCAAGCCGAGCACTTCCCGGCCGAACACCCGGATCGAACCCGATACCGGCGGCTGCAACAGGATGGTTTCGCGCAGCAGCGTGGACTTGCCGCAGCCGCTGGCCCCCACCAGCGCGAAAATCTCGCCCGTGCGCACCGTGAGGCTGACGTTCTCGTGCACCACCGCCTCGCCGAAACGGGTGTTCAGGCCGTGGATTTCGACTACGGCGGCGGAGTTCCGCGCTTGCTCCATCGCGGCGCTCATAGATCGAGCCAGTTGAAGACGATGGAAAACAGGGCGTCCACCACGATGATGAGAAAGATCGCCTGCACCACGCTCACCGTCGTCTGCCGCCCGACGCTGTCGGCGCTGCCGCTGACCTGGAACCCCTGGTAGCATCCGACCAGCGCGATGATCGCGGCGAATACCGGCGCCTTGCCGATGCCGATCAGATAGGACGACAAGGTGATCGCGTCGTCGAAACGGTCGAGAAAAACGTCGAAGCTGATATCGAGCATGTAGTTCGCCATAATCATGCCGCCCAGCACGCCGGTCACATCGGTATAAACGGTGAGCAGGGGCAACGCGATGATCAGCGCCAGCAGCTTGGGCAGCACCAGCAATTCCTGCGGCACGATGCCGATGGTGCGCAGCGCGTCTATCTCCTCGGTGACCTTCATGGTGCCGATTTGCGCCGCATAAGCGGAGCCCGACCGCCCAGCGACGATGATGGCGGTGAGCAGGGGTGAAAGCTCGCGCAGCATCGCCAGCCCCACCAGGTCAACGATGAATATGTTCGCGCCGAAGCGTTGCAACTGATCCGCGCCCTGATACGCGATCACCACCCCCATCAGGAACGCCAGCAGTCCCGTGATCGGCAGCGCCTCGAATCCTGTGGTCTTGAGATTATGCAGGATGGGCCGCCAGCGGATGCGGCGCGGCCGGGCGAGCGAACGCAGCAGGATGATCGCGTTCTCCCCGATAAACGCAAGCATGCCGGACATGCCGGTAAGGCCGCGCCAGGCCCGCTGCCCGATGCTCGCCAGCAGGCCGGTCTTGACCGGGGCCGCGCGCTCCGGCGTCACGCCGTGCGCTGCGATCAAGCGCAGCAAGGCGCTGAACTCCGACCGCAATCCTGTGATCCGGACATTGCGCCCGCGCTGCTCCAGCGCGCGCACAGTGCGGTGCAGCAACCACGCGCCGGTGGTATCCAGGAAAGGGTTTCCAGGCGCCGTTCGATCTGGGCGATGCCCTGCACGGTCCATGCCCCGGCGCAGCGCGCGGCGACAGCCGCCGCAGCGGACGCCGCATCCGTCTCAATCACCAGTTGCGCGATATCCAATGGCGCGTCCCCCTCCCGCTACAGTCTACCCCGAAAATCGTGCAAAATACCCGTCTGGCCTCCCTGCCCAAAACTACAGCCAAAACTATCATGACCGCGACCACGGAACTCAAAGACCCCAACGTCGAACATTTGCCGCTCGCCGCGTTTACCGAGAAGGCGTATCTGGATTATTCGATGTACGTGATTCTGGATCGGGCGCTGCCGCACATCGGCGACGGCCTGAAGCCGGTGCAGCGGCGCATCATTTATGCGATGTCGGAGCTGGGCCTGTCCGCCGCATCGAAACACAAAAAATCCGCGCGCACCATCGGTGACGTGCTGGGCAAATTCCATCCGCACGGCGATCTCGCCTGTTATGAGGCGATGGTGTTGATGGCGCAGGACTTTTCCTACCGCTACCCGCTGATAGACGGCCAGGGCAACTGGGGTTCGCCGGACGATCCGCATTCGTTCGCCGCGATGCGCTACACCGAGGCGCGCCTGACGCGCTTTTCCGAAATCCTGCTGGCCGAGCTGGAGCAGGGCACGGTGGACTGGACGCCGAACTTCGACGGCACGCTGCAAGAGCCGAAGATGCTGCCCGCGCGCCTGCCGCACGTGCTGCTGAACGGCGCGAGCGGCATCGCGGTGGGCATGTCCACCGACATCCCGCCGCACAACCTGCGCGAAATCGCCGCCGCCTGTCTGCACCTGCTGGATGACCCCAAGGCGAGCGTGAAGGATTTGTGTAAGCACGTGCGCGGCCCGGACTTCCCCACCGAGGCCGAGATCATCACGCCGCGGGCGGAAATGCGCCGCATGTACGAAACCGGCAACGGCTCCATCCGCCTGCGCGCGCGTTACGAGCGCGAGGAAGGCGGCATCGTCATCACTGCGCTGCCCTATCAAGTTTCCGGCGCCAAGGTGCTGGAGCAGATCGCGCAGCAGATGACCGCCAAGAAACTTCCCCTGGTGGAAGACCTGCGCGATGAATCGGATCACGAGAACCCGACGCGCCTGGTGATCGTGCCGCGCTCCAGCCGGGTGGATGTGGATGAGCTTATGAATCACTTATTCGTCACCACCGATCTCGAGCGCAGTTACCGCGTGAACATGAACATGATCGGGCTGGACGGCAAGCCACGGGTGAAGAACCTGCTCGGTGTGTTGAGCGAGTGGCTGGCATTCCGCACCGAGACGGTGCGGCGGCGCTTGCAGTTCCGCCTCGATAAGGTGCTGGCGCGGCTGCACATCCTGGAAGGTCTGCGTATTGCGTTTTTGAACATAGACGAGATCATCGCCATCATCCGCCGCGAGGATGAGCCGAAGCAAAAGCTCATGAAGAAATTTAAATTGAGCGAGACGCAGGCCGAGGCGATACTGGAATTGAAACTGCGCCACCTCGCCAAGCTGGAGGAAATGACGATCAAGGCCGAGCAGAAAAATCTCGGTGAAGAGCGCACCGCGCTGGAAAAAACCCTTGCTTCAAAGGCGCTGATGAAAAAGCTGCTGCACAAGGAAATCAGCGAGTGCGCGGAACAGTATGGCGACAAGCGCCGCTCGCCTATCGTGGAGCGCGAGGCGGCGCAGGCGATTTCCGAAACCGAACTCATTGCCGCCGAGCCGGTGACCGTGGTGCTGTCCGAGCAGGGCTGGGTACGTGCCGCCAAGGGCCACGAGGTGGACGGCGCGGCGCTCACCTACAAGGCCGGCGACGGCTTCAAGGCACAGGCGCAGGGGCGCAGCAATCAGCTCGCGGTGTTTATGGATTCCACCGGGCGCTGCTACGCGCTGCCCGCGCACACCCTGCCCTCCGCGCGCGGCCAGGGCGAACCGCTCACCGGGCGTCTGCAAACCCCGCCCGGCGTAACCTTCGCCGGCGTGCTCATGGGCGAACCCAATGATTTATATC
>JAMCTV010000004.1:0-749 GCA_023381235.1 Gammaproteobacteria bacterium | reverse complement strand
GAAGCAAGGGTTTTTTCCAGCGCGGTGCGCTCTTCACCGAGATTTTTCTGCTCGGCAGCGATGCGGGCTACGGCTTTATCGCCAGGCTGGACGATCTCATCACCAAGAACAAAACCGGCAAGAGCGTGCTCAGCGTGCCGAAGAACGCAAAGGCGCTTCCCCCCGCGCCGGTCAGCGATGTTGCGAGCGACCGCGCTGCGCTTGCCACGCGCGAGGGGCATCTGCTCGTCACGCCGCTCTCCGATGTGCCGCAGCTTGCCAAGGGCAAGGGCATCAAGCTCGTCAATATCCCCTCCGCGCTGCTCGCCAAGCGCGAGGAATTCGTCGCCGCGATGACGGTGCTGCCCAAGGGCGCGGCGCTCACCGTGTACGCCGGTGCGCGCCACCTCACGCTCAAGGACGATGACCTGAAACATTATCGCGGCGAACGCGCGCGGCGCGGGCTCAAACTGCCGAGAGGCTTGCAGCGCGTGGAGAGCCTGGCCGTGAAGCGGGATTCCATTTAATTTCGCCCGCGCGGATTTACTCCGCGCGGGCGACCAAAGGGGAGAGCTAACGGGGCCCCCTCGCTACGCTCTCCCCCTTTGGGAACCCCATTGTTAATGAGTCCGCGCCAAGGGCGCGGGGAATATTTAATTGCGCACAACCCCCTTGAACTTTCCCGGTTTAGACGCCATCTAAAGGCTAGTTTCGCATCACTCACACAAGGAGCTTAAGAGCTTTATGAAGCGCATCTTTTTATTCCTGGT
>JAMCTV010000003.1 GCA_023381235.1 Gammaproteobacteria bacterium | reverse complement strand
GCGAGGCCGCTGGTGGCGGCGTCTTTTTCCTGTCCGTTTAGCGTCACCGGCGTCCGCGCCTCGTCGGCCACCTTGAGCAGGAGTGACCCGGAGCCGCAGGTCGGATCGTAAACGGTGGTCTTGGGGCTGGTCTTCGCGTCGCGGATGCCGAGGATTTGCGCAATCACACGGCTGACCTCGGCGGGCGTGTAGAACTGTCCCTTACTCTTGCCACTCTCGGTGGCGAAGTGGCGCATGAGGTATTCGTAGGCATCGCCCAGGATGTCGTCGCCCTCGGCGCGGTTCTTCGAGAAATCGAGCGCCTTGTTCTCGAAGATGGCGATGAGGTTGGTGAGGCGCTGCACCAACTCGTTGCCGCTGCCAAGTTTTTCCGCGCTGTTGAAATCCGGGAAGTCGGCCTGTGACAGCTGATTGGCCTTGGCCAGCGGAGCAGTGATCTTCTTGTTGATCTGGTCACCGATGTCGGGCTTGCCCTTGAGCGCGACCATGTCCTTGAAGCTCGCGCCCTTGGGGATGGTGATCGGCGCGTAGGGCTGACCAGCGTATTTGTCGCTGATGTATTTGATGAACAGCAGTACGAGGACATAGTCCTTGTACTGGCTGGCGTCCATACTGCCGCGCAGCTCATCGCAGCTGGACCAGAGGGAGGAATAGAGTTCGGATTTTTTCAGTGCCATCTTCGACAACCAATGTAATCAGACTCGTTTGAACATGGCCAGACTGCCGTTCTGTCACGGATCGTGATACCGCACAAGCTGGAAAGGTTTGCCCATCCGGGATCGCACACATCACTACCTACTTGGATGAGCAACCTATCTATCGTCTCCCTGGCTTGCTGTTCTGATTGCGATAGTTTGATGGTCTCCTGAAGCGTTGGGAGCAGTTCTTTTTCTATGTTGTCGAAGATTCTTGGCATAGCGTCGTTCGATTGCCGTGGCAATCCCTTTTTGTTAACTACCCACTGTTGCATCCCATCTTGGCAATCTTCTTGACTTACAGATGCGGAGGCTCCCTCCGAGCACGCCCACGGTTTTTTTAATACCTCAGAATTCGTACACCTGCCGTTATTTTGTGCCGGAATACAGAATGAAACAAGCTTTTGTGTGCTGAGCGGCACGGACCAATGAATATGCGGGGTGCTTTCTGCAAGAGCTTCAGGGGCAAATCTTGCATTACAACATTCACCAAACTCAGGTCGCACCCCAACAATAAAGGTTTCGCTTTTTGTATCTTGATATTATGGGGCCAACCTCTAGCTGAAGTTTGAGGACAGTAGCTCCGGCAATCTTGCCTTGCATGATGTAAGTCTTGTCCGCCATCACATAATCTAAATACAGGTAATGCTTACCTGCCTTATCTTCCCGGCTTTTTTGCGCAGCTTATCATCGAACGTTACGAATTTATCCGAATCACTGCTGGATGCCAGATGGAGGGCATCGGCAAAGTCCAAACCGTTTTCGTACCAATTCAGCGCTTGTGAAACGTTCGGAGCATCTTCCGCCGTGACGTTGGACAGCCCCAAAATACCCTGGAATGCTTTCAGGATGGATGATTTTTCCAATCCATAGGCATAGCGTAACATCCATTCCATTTCCAGTATCACGGTTTTCGGTATAAAAACACGTTCTTTGGCAAGCAGTGCCGCGGCGCGTTTGGCTTGCGCCGGGGTGTCGTTGGTAACGATTCTGACCAGGATATTGGTATCGACCGCGATCATTTATGCCGCTTCGCGCCGGTGGTGATTGCCCGCTCCATATCCTCCAGGGTCTTCGCCGGGCCTTTGTAGCCGGTGCAGCCGATGACCTCGTCCATGCGGGTGGGTTTGAAGGGTTTGAGCGGTCTTAGCAGGACGCCCTCATCCACGTCCTCCACCGCAAACTCTACCCCCGGCTCCCATTTATGTGCTGCCCGGACCGAGCTGGGAAGTATTACCTGCCCTTTACTTGATAGCTTGGTGGTTTTCATGGGCCACTCCTCTGCGTAAGACGAAAGTAAGACATTGTACGCTCGGCTCAGCGGGCTTACAAGCGAGGAAGAAACTCAGATCGCTTCCAGATAGGGCGGGTGCTTTTGAGGAAACAATGACTTGAGGGCGAAAATACAGAGGTCGGTCCCTTGAATGTTCTCGATGGCTCGGACTTTAGGGCTTCAACCACCTTGATAACTGAAAAAAATGATGTAAACTTTCAAAAAATGCAAGTTTCTAGAATTATTTTATTCCGCAGCAAGAGACAGGGCCACGGGCCATGCAAACTTTGACTCGACAAATTATAGACTTAGGGTTGTCCAATCGGGTTTTGACCGACAATCAACTGGCCAGATTGCTGGAGGGTAGCCAGCAGCGCCGCTATAACTTGGTGAATCGGGCGCTGAAGGCGGGAGAATTGCTGCGCCTGCGCCGTGGTTGTTACCTGCTGGCGCCCATGTGGCGGGACTACCCCAGTCACCCCTTCGCCCTGGCCCAGGCTTTTGTGCCGGGCAGCTATGTTTCGTTTGAGACTGCGTTGTCTCACCACGGCTGGATTCCCGAGGCGGTATACACCACCGCCAGCGTAACGCCAGGGCGCAAGTCACTCGTCTACGAGCACCCGGTATTCGGCAGTTTTTCCTTTCACCCGCTGGCAATCCAAGCCGGATATTTCCTTGAGTTGGTTGATCGCGAAAAGATCGCGGAACAAACCATGCTGGTGGCCAAACCCATCCGAGCATTGATGGATCTGGTGTGCTTGAGAAAGGTCGAATGGCGGGGAATGGGCTGGCTAGTTGAAGGTCTGCGTATCGATGCCGAACATCTGCACAATGTTACCAGCGCTGACATCCGGACTCTGGATCTGGTTTATAAACAGAAGCGCGTTAAATCGTTTCTCAGATCGTTAGCCAAGGAGCTGGGCAATGATTGAATTAATCCAACGACGCCTGGACACTTACAACGCCGCCGGTCCGGTGGAAGAGGAACAGGCCATCAAGGAGATTCTGCAGGAGATTGCGCTCTACGCCTTATGGCGGGTAGGATTCTTTGACGTGGCCGCGTTTCAGGGCGGCACCAGTTTGCGCATCCTGCACAAGCTACCGCGCTTCTCAGAGGATCTGGATTTCATCCTGAAAAAACCCAACCCGGAATTCGAATGGAGCAGTTATCTGGAGCCACTATTAGAGGGATTACAGGAGTTTGGTTTGAAATCCGAAGTGTTGGATAAGGGCCACATGGATCAGCGCGTGAAGAAGGCCTTGCTGAAAGACAATTCGATCGCCAATCAACTGAATCTGGCCTTCTATCGCGGCCATGCCGGCCAGAAGCTCAATATCAAACTGGAGATCGACATTAATCCGCCGGAGGGCTCAGGGTATGAATACACTTACCTGGATTTCCCCCTCGATTTTGAAGTGTGCCACTAGGATCTGAGCAGTAATTTTGCGTTGAAGATTCATGCACTACTCTGCCGGACTTATATGAAAGGGCGTGACTGGTATGACTTTAGCTGGTATGTAACGCAAAAGGTCCAACCCAATCTTCCTCATTTGCGAGCAGCGCTGTACCAGTATGGCCCCTGGGCGGGACAATCCATCACCGTCGACAGAGACTGGTTGCATAATGCCATGCTGGAGAAAGTGGCGGCTGTCGATTGGCGCGAAGCCGCTGCGGATGTCGAACGGTTTCTGAGCATGGCGGAGAAACAAAGTTTAAAGCTCTGGGGTGAGCGGTTTTTCCGAAATAAAATCGAAAACTTAATTCAGAGGTTATAGTAGGCGTGCTGATGCGTTTGTTGTAGTCGGTGGAGGATTGGTCCTTGATGATGAAGTACAGTAGGGAGGGCGGCCTTCACATAACCTTAGGATTTCGCTCAATTTCCGGCCGGGACGGGCGTTGCCGGGCCTCCCACGTAGCGATCGAGGAAGTCACCCAGTTCTCGCGCCCAAGCTGCCTGGCTGAACAGGAAACTGTCGTTGTGGCCGCCGCGCATTTCCAGAAAAGTCTTGGGCTCGCGTGCCGCCTCGAACAGCGCCCGGCCGTGGCGGTAGGGGATGATTTCGTCATCGCGGCTGTGGGCGATGAGCAGCGGGGCTTGCACGTTTTTGAGGTAGGCGCGGGTGTTGTAATCGTAGCGTGACAGCAGCCGCACCGGCAGGAACGGATAGACTTCGGCTCCCATGTCCGGCACCGAGGTGAAGACGGAGGCAAGCACCAGCGCGCCGGGTTGTTGGCGTGACGCGAGCCACGCCGCCACCGCGCCGCCGAGGGATTCGCCCAGCAGCGCGATGCGCCGGGGCTCGATTTTCCGGGTTACGGTAAGGTAACGCCACGCCGCTTCGGCGTCGCGATATGTGCCTTGCTCGCTGGGGCTGCCGCTGCTCTTGCCGTAGCCGCGGTAGTCGAAGATGAAGCTGGAATAGCCCAGCCGGTGGAGCATGAGCAGATAGTCCAGGCGGTGAGAGATGTTGCCGGCGTTGCCGTGGAACAGCAGCACGGTTCCGCGCGGTTGCGGCGCCGGGATGAACCAGGCACGCAGGCTTTCGCCGTCGCTGGTGTCGAGCCGCACCTCTTCGTATGCGAGGCCCGCGTCGCGCGGCGTGGCGGAGAACTCGCGGCCTATGCCGGGGAAATAGACCAGCCGCGACTGAAACAGGAACACGCCGATGAGCAGCGCCGCATAGGCGGTTGCCAGTATTCCTAAAATGTTCCACACCATGCGCACGACGGCCTCGGCGAGTTCAGGGCTATAATATAGCTGCTTTACACTTGGACAGGCGATGAAGGCGATCTCTCCCTCATTCTTTGTATTGATCGCCCTCATCGGCGGGCTGGCGATTTTGAGTTCCACGATGTCCAAGACCCCGGTGCTGCCCTTGTTCGCCCAGGCGTTGGGGGCGACGCCGGCGGAGATCGGCTGGATCGTCATCGCCTCGACCATTCCCGGCATACTCATCAGTTTTCCCGCCGGCTCGCTGTCCGATTATCTCGGCAAGCGGCGCGTGATCTTTTTCTCCCTGCTGATCTTCGCCAGCGCGCCGTTTTTATATCTCGTGGTGAGCGAGGTGTGGCAGTTGATCGCTGTACGCTTCTATCACGGCTTTGCCACCGCGATCTTCGGCACCGTGGCCACGGCCGCGATTGCCGAGCGTTACGTGCGGGACCGCGCCGCCAGGCTTTCCACCTATTCCTCGGTAACCATCGTGGGGCGCTCCATCGCGCCGTTTCTGGGCGGATTCCTGATTTCTCTGGCGAGCTTCGACGCGGTGTATATCGCCTGCGGCGTCAGCGGCGTGCTGGCGCTGGCCGTGGGGTTGATGCTGAACGACAGCGGCGCACCGGCGCCGATTCCCAAACCGGAGCGGATAAATTTTTTTGCCAGCCTGAAAATGGTTTTGCGCGATGCGCGCATCATGGTGACCACTTTTGTTGAGGCCGTGCAATACCTGGTGTTCGGCGCGGTGGAGGCGTTTCTCGCGCTGTTCGCCGCTACGCTCGGCATTCCGGCCTGGCAGATCGGCGTGATATTGGGCGTACAATTGGTGAGCATCGTGTTCATCAAGCCGCTCATGGGCGTGTTGTCGGACAAGATAGGCCGCGCGCGCATCATTATTCCGGGTTTATTGGTCGGCGCATTGAGCGTCGCGCTGCTGCCCTGGCTGCCCTACTTTTTGGGGTTGTGCGCGTTGAGTTTATTATTCGGCGTTGGGTTTGCCATGGTCACTTCCTCCACCTCGGCGCTGGTCGCGGACCTTACCAAAGGCGGAGAATACGGCTCCTCCATGGGCGTGCTGCGCACGGTGATGGACGTGGGCCAGACCATCGGCCCGGTGCTGACCGGCGCTGTGGTGGGCGTTTACGGCTACGCCAGCGCCTTCGTTTTGCTCGGCGCAATCTCGCTCGGCGCGGCGCTGGTGTTCAGCCATGTAATGCGTGCGCCTTAGCAGACAGGAAAAGATTATTTCCGCCATACAACAGGATTTCTCCCCCTACAGCGGGCTTACCGCGCAGCAAGCCGCTGCGCGGCTGGCGCAAGAGGGTTATAACGAGCTTACTCCGCCGCCGCGGCGCAACCTGTTCACCACTGCGATCGAGGTGCTGCGCGAGCCGATGTTGCTGCTGCTGCTCGCGGGGGGCGTGGTTTACTTTATATTGGGAAGCCAGCGCGAGGCCTTGCTGCTGGTGGCCTCGGCCCTGGCCATCATCGGCATCACCCTGTATCAGTCGCACAAAACCGAACGCGTGCTGAGTGCGTTGCGCGATTTGTCCAGTCCGCGTGCGCTGGTGCTGCGCGACGGGCAGGCCCGGCGCATCGCCGGACGTGAAGTGGTGCGTGACGACATTCTGTTGCTGCGCGAAGGCGACCGCGTGCCCGCGGATGCAGTGCTGTTATCGTGCAACGATTTCCACGCCGATGAGTCGCTGCTCACCGGCGAATCGGTTCCGGTGCGTAAACGACCGGGCGACGCCGCATCGCCCATTGGCGCGCCGGGCGGCGACGATACGCCCTTCGTCTATGCCGGCAGCCTGGTGGTGCAAGGGCAGGGCGTGGCGCGCGTGGCGCACACCGGTCTGCACACCGAGATCGGCCGCATCGGCAAGGCGGTGCAAGGCCTGGCGCTGGAAGACTCGCCCCTGCAGCGCGAGACGCGGCGCATCGTGCGCGTGTTTTTCCTGATCGGACTCGTGTTGTGCGCCGCCGTGGTGGTGCTGTATGTCATGACGCGCGGCGGCTGGCTGGAAGGTTTTCTGGCCGGCATCGTGCTCGCGATGGGCATCCTGCCGGAAGAGTTTCCCGTGGTGCTCACGGTGTTTCTCGCGCTCGGCGCCTGGCGCATCGCCAAGGCGCGCGTGCTCACACGCCATCTGCCCGCCATCGAAACCCTTGGCGCGGCCACGCTGCTGTGCGTGGATAAAACCGGCACGCTGACCGAGAACCGCATGACGCTGAACAAGCTCGTGGTGAACAGCGCCATGTTCGACGTGAACGCCGCCGCACTGCCGGAGCCGTTTCATGCTCTGCTGGAGTATGCGGCGCTCGCCAGCGAAATAGAGCCGTTCGATCCCATGGAACGCGCGATTCATGAGACGGCGGGGAAATATCTCGCGCACAGAGGGCTTGTGCACCGCGACTGGGAGCTAGTGCACGAGTATTCGCTGTCGCCGGAACTGCCAGCCATGTCGCATGTGTGGAAGGCAACGCACGACGATCAGTTCATCGTCGCGGCCAAGGGCGCGCCGGAGGCGATTGCCGATTTGTGTCACCTTGATGTGGAAAAAGTGCGGGCAATGACGGCGCAAGTCGCGCGCCTGGCCGATCAAGGCCTGCGCGTGCTGGGTGTGGCGCGCGCGATCTACGCGGGAAAGACGCCGCCCGCGCAGCAGCATGATTTTGATTTTGAATTCCTGGGGCTTGTCGCCCTGCACGACCCGTTGCGCGCCGGGGTGCAAGAGGCGGTCGCGGAGTGCCGTGCGGCGGGCATACGCGTGGTGATGATTACCGGCGATTATCCGCGCACCGGGGCAGCCATCGCCAGGCAAGCCGGACTGGTTGACGCCGAGGCGCTGCTCACCGGGGCGGAAATGGATACGCTCACGGATACGCAGTTGCGGCACAAGATGGACTCCGTGGATGTGTTTGCGCGCATTACGCCCGCGCAAAAGCTGCGTTTGATACAGGCGTTCAAATCCGGCGGTGCGATAGTCGCCATGACCGGCGACGGCGTAAACGACGCGCCCGCGCTCAAGGCGGCGCACATCGGCGTCGCCATGGGCGGGCGCGGCACGGACGTGGCGCGCGAGGCGGCCTCACTGGTGCTGCTCGACGATGACTTCCCCTCCATCGTGCGCGCGGTGCGCCTGGGGCGGCGCATACACGACAACCTGCGCAAGGCCATGTCCTACCTGTTCGCGGTGCATGTGCCCATCGCCGGTATCGCGCTGCTGCCTTTGCTGCTTGGTCTGCCGCTTTTCTTTGCGCCGATTCATGTATTATTTCTGGAGTTGATCATAGACCCCGCCTGCTCCGTCGCCTTCGAGGCCGAACCGGAAGAGCGCGACGTCATGCGCCGCCCGCCGCGTGACCCGCGCGCGCCCATGTTTCCGCTGCGCGCGATCATGCTCAACCTGTTGCAGGGTCTGGGCAGTTTGATTGTCGTGATGCTGATCTATGCGGGCGCTTTGCACTATGGCTCCAGCACGGAGACCGCGCGCACGCTGGCCTTCATGGTGCTGATCGTGAGCAACCTGGGACTGATCTTCTCCAACCGCACGCTCACGCGCGGCATAAGCGCAGCGTGGCGCGCGCCGAACGCCGCCCTGTGGTGGGTGGTGGGCGGCGCGTTCGCAGGGCTGGCGCTGGTGATTTATGTTCCATCAGTGAGTGCGCTGTTTTCGTTCAGCGCACTCAACATTACGCAGTTGCTTATGGCGTTCGCCGCGGGGGCGGGCTGCATAGTGTGGTACGAATTGCTGAAAAAGTTACCTGCCGGAGTGCGGCGCGCAAGCCGGGCTTGAAGGCGTTTCTTCACCCTTCCCTGATGGGCTTGTGTACACTTTATGCCGATGGGCCAGGTGCGGAGGCTTTCGGTTGCGGCGCCGCGTGGCAGAAGCCCTGCGGCTCGACGTCCAGAGCCGCATTGAACTTGCTCGACAGGTTCTGAAACGCGACGAGCGCGGTGAGCTCGATGATGGCGTCGTCGTCGAAGTGACGCCGCAGCCGCGCGAGGTGCCCGGGTGTCACCTGGCGCTCCGAGTAGGTGACCGCCTCGGCATAGGCGAGCGCCGCCTTCTCGCGCTCGCTGAACAGCGCGCTCTCCTCGAAGCGCTCGAGTGCGGCGAGCCGTTCGAGGTCGCCGCCGCGCTTGAGCACCAGGGCCGAATTGATGTCCACGCAGAAGCGGCACCAGTTGATCTGCGACACCCGCACCGTGACGAGCGAGCGCAGCACCGGCTCGATCGGCGAGGCGCGCCGGTCGAGTGCGCCATAGAGCGTGGCCACGCCGAGGAACACCCGCGGGCTGCGGCCCCAGAGCTTCGCAGGCTCCAGCACCGCGCCGTACTTGCGCCGCTGATTCCAGAAGAACAGCCGCACGTACCAGGGGAAATGATGTTGCGCAGGCGTGGTGATGAAGGGCATGGCTATACCTCTCAAGGCTCCCGGTGGCGCAGCCACGAAAGATGCGGGACGAACGCCGGAGTGCGCGCGGCGTAACGTGCGTATGCTTCCCCGAACTCGGCGCCGATTTCGCGCTCCTCGCTCCGCGCCAGACGCACATACATGTACGCCAGCACCGGAAACATGGCGAGCGTCAGAACCGTCGGCCACTGCAACAGAAAACCAAACATGATAAGCACAAAGGCCGCGTATTGCGGATGGCGGATGTACGCATACGGCCCGGAGGTGGCGAGCGCGTGCGCGCGTTGCGCTGCATAGAGCACCTTCCACGCCGCGGCCAGCAGCCAGAAGCCGCCGCCGATGAAGGCAAAGCTCAAAAGATGAAACGGCCCGAAGTGCGGATTCGCGCGCCAGCCGATGAGCATCTCCAGCAGGTGCCCCGCGTCGTGCGCGAACCAGTCCACGCCGGGATAACGGCTCTGTAGCCAGCCGGACAGCAGGTACAGCGTGAGCGGAAAGCCGTACATCTCGGTGAACAGCGCGATGAGGAAGGCCGACACCGCCCCGAACGAGCGCCAGTCACGCGGTGTCCGCGGCTTGGTGAAGCTGTAGAGAAAAATCAGGAACACGAGCGAGTTGATAATCACCAGCGACCACAGGCCATAGGCGGGCGTGCTCATGGTTTTTCCTCCGGGACGCGCCCGTGACGGTGGCCGCCGTGACCGAACAGATGCAGCAGCGGGCACAGCAGCAGCAGAATCAGCGGCAGCGCGCCCAGCACGTGCGCCTGATGCTCCGTGATGAGAAAAAACCCCGCGATCGCCAGGAACCCGATGAATGCAAGCCCGGTGCGGGCCTTCCACCATGGCGTCGAATGCTTCGGCGCAGACCCGCGCATGTCAGACCTGTGAGAGCTTTACGCGCTTGAGCAGCGCCGAGTTGACGATCACCGAGAGCGAACTCAAGGCCATGGCCGCGGCGGCGATGATGGGATTTAAAAATCCCAAGGCTGCGACGGGAATGCTTACCGTGTTGTAAATAAACGCCCAGAACAGATTCTGTTTGATTTTTTTAAGTGTGGCGCGCGACAGGCGGATGCTCGCCACCACGTCGCGCACGTCGTTTTTCACCAGGATGATGCCGCCGGTTTCCTTGGCCACGTCGGAGCCGGAGCCGATGGCGATGCCGATGTCCGCGGTAGCGAGCGCGGGCGCGTCGTTCACGCCGTCGCCCACCATCGCCACCACCTTGCCCTGGGCCTGCAGGTCGCGGATCACTTGCGCCTTGTCGCCGGGCAGCACCTCGGCGATGACGCGCTCGATGCCGAGCTCGCGCGCAATGGCGTTGGCGGTGCGCGGATTGTCGCCGGTGAGCAGTA
>JAMCTV010000002.1 GCA_023381235.1 Gammaproteobacteria bacterium | reverse complement strand
CAATGCCGCACGATGCTTCTGCACCCGCGCCGATATATTTGACCTCATAACTACCTCCAATACGCACCGTTACATGAAACACATGGTAACCAGATTTTTTGTTACATGCAACAGGCCGGTTAGAGCTGCTCCCGGATTTGTGCACTGGAAACTGTGATCATCCGGGCGCTTGCGCCAGGTATTCCTGAAGCCGCTCGACTGGAAACCCGTAGCCGATGGCACCAAAGGGGGTGCGGTTCAGCCTGTGGTGGAGATCAGCCAAGTCAACGTTTATCAGACCGCCGTCATGTTCCACATTCACTCCGATATGAAACCGGATGTCGTTCATCGAGCCCAGCACGCTGCGGTTGCTGGAATGGGTGAATCGGATTACGCGGCAGGCCTCCAGCATCCGTTCGATCTGCGTTTGGGGAAACGCGTCCCACAGCAGCGCCTTGAACAGGCGCTGGCCGAAGATATCGTCCAAGTGCTCAAACTCTAGTTTTTTCAAGCCCGGCACGAATACCGAGTACAAGGTCGCATCGTGCGTGAACAGCACACACTTGCGCCGATCAATCCGCAGCAGGTTGGCGTGCCAGCTCTCGCCGGAAGCGGACGAGTCAATAAGGCGATCCGGGATTTCCGCCAGAAGCTTCTGCGTGCAATGGATCAAGGATGACATAGACTTGAGTTCACTCCCTGTCTCGCTTCAGGCGTCCGTGGCCGATCAAGCAGCAGCGCCAAGGTCGAAAAAGGATGCGCGCAACACGCGCCGCTCGCCCTCGCCACGACGTTAGCAGCTTTCTTCTTCGGTCACGCCGCTTTGCGTTGCTCAACTCTAAACTTGAATCCGAGGGCTCGCAGTAACTCCATGATCGTCTCAATCTTCGGGTTGCCGCGGCGCGAAAGAGTCCGGTAAAGACTCTCACGGCTGACACCCGCGGCTTTCGCAAGCGCGCCCATCCCGCCCTTGGCCTGGGCTACATTGCGCAGGGCCTCAAGCAGCACCGCCGGGTCACCATCCTCCAGCGCGGTGTTGAGGTAGACCAGTATATCCTTACGTGTCTTTAGATAATCTGACGTTTTGAATGCGGCGCTTTTCATACTTATCTCCGATGGGTTCGCCAATGCGATTTGGCCAGTTCAATATCACGGTTTTGCGTGGATTTATCGCCACCACAAAGCAGGATTACAATGGATTTGCCTTCGTGCGCGAAATACACCCGGTAACCTTTGCCCTCGAAAATCCGCAACTCGAACACACCCTCACCGGTTGATTTCCAGTCACCCGTCAGTCCGAGCTTCAAGCGGTCGAGCTGCACGAGGATCCGCATCTTGGCGCGCTCATCCCTGAGCTTCGCCATCCACCGGTCGAATGGGATCACTCCATCCGGACGGCGGTATTTGCGGATTTCGATCACGAGGCAATTGTAGCTCGTGGGCTACATTCAATCAAGATATATTTAAACAGGTGGTGTTTAGGTGCGCGATAATGAGGCTGTTAGGGATTTCCACCAATACTTTTGTGTGCAATGTACCAGAGCGATATGGATTTGAAATGTCATAATACAAGACACGACCACCTGCTCACCGCGATTATCGGATGTCTAAATTGGGTTTCAGGGGATATGTGTTAATGCAAGACTTGACCCGGCGCTTTATCGCTTATCAATTGAGAAAAGGCCTTTGTCTTGAAGAGTGATGATCAAGCCTTTGACCTTCCACACGGTCTCTCGCTTGCCAACAGCGCCGGCGCCATAGCGCTCCGTAAGCTGCGTTTTCAACGTGCCCACGTTGGCGCGAACATTCTCTTCCAGTGACTGGTTAAGGGAGGCGGCACCACGGGCTTTCAGTAAGTCTTTGAGCGGGACATCTTCTTTCACGTGAAACAAGATGAGCGTGACCCGATGTGGCTTGACAGTTTCGTCGTAGTAGAACGTGACTATGCGAAAGAAGAAGTCTTCGACTTTGATACTTGCGTACGTATCGTCAGGATCGTCCTTCGTGACCTGGCCTGGGTACGTCTGTTCCACCTTCGAGAATAAGTCGCCAAGTCGGACTCGCCGAAAGGCCTTTGGGTATGGATCGTCTGTAGAAAAGACGTTCTCTTTTGATAGTTCTACGGTACGTTGCCTCAGCGCCACTACTTCTTCGCGTAGCTTGGCGATGGCCGCCTCTTTCTCCGCTACGGTCTTTTCCGTAACGGGTAGCAAGGCAAGCTGTTGCTTCAAGTCAGCAACCTGCACCTCAAGCACCTTAACTTGATATGGGATCACCACCTTCTCGTAGATTGCGGCCATCGCACCAGCAGTCGCCGCGCAGAAGCCCAGCACGATAACTATCGGGTGTTCCTTTAGCGCTGACCAAAGGTTCGCCTTGTCATCTTTGCGCTTCTCGCCATAGATTTGTGTTGTCACGATTTCGGGCTGCCTGTTGACGCCTAACGCCTAAGCTCACGCGCGGCCGCGCCGGAGCGAAGCGGAGGCGTGGACGTCGCGTGGAGAGTATTGTTAGCCATGCTACGGTTGCTCAATGCCCTGAGCGTCGGTGATGAACCACTCATACTTTTCCTCGGAACGCCAGTTGACATCAATACTGAAGTCTTTGCTGGTCAGCGGTGGTACTGATACTTTGACTTTGTAGCGTTCCGTGTGAGGTTCCTCAGATTCCGGATTCTTGGAGTGGGCTACCGCTTTTTGTAGCCAACCTGGCTCTGCTATGAAGATCGTTACTTCTTCTACGCGCCATTTTTCATTGCCGTTGTATATGTTTCCCGAACCGCCATAGCTTTGAACTCCAAACTTGCCGGCCAGCTTTTCAGCAGCTTCGGGCGGAAGCTTGACGAGGGGTTCTTTAGGAGCTGCCTTCTCCGGATACTTGTTTCGGCACGCTTCGACGATTGCACCAGCCACAGCCTTATTCCATGCTGGCCGTGAGCTTTTTCAGTATGCATTCGTCGTAGCTTGTCGGCTCGCGTGAACAGCCGACAAGGGAAACGGCCAGAGTAGCTGCAGCAACGGAGAACAAGTGGCTTTTCATATGGCTAACGTGAAGCTGAGGGGCTGCGCGCTTTTGCGCAGGAATCTTCCCTCAATAAAGTTGACGCCCAATTAAGCCAACTGATTTTCATACGTTGCTGGCGACACGTAGTTTAATGATGAGTGCATTCTACTGCGATTATAGAAAGGAATATAGCCTCGCAAAACCGAGAGCAAGAAGAATTCCGGGGTCAAGTCTTGCATTGCAACATTCGTCGGACTCATGTCGCGCTTTACAGACAGTGTTTCCACTCGGACCTCGCGAGTGTCTTAGGCGGCATGTTGCTGCACGCGCTTCTCGACCTCTGCGCCGATTGCTCTCTGCGCCATGCGTAGGTCATGCTCCGCCTGCAGGCCCATCCACACACCCGGCGAGACACCAAAGTATTTGCCGAGGCGAAGCGCGGTATCGGCTGTGATGGCGCGCTTGCCGTTGACGATGGCGCTGATGCGGCCCGGGGGGACGACGACATCACGGGCAAGGCGGTTGATGCTGACGCCCAGCGGCTTCATGAAGTCATCGAGCAGGATTTCGCCCGGGTGTATCGGTTCAAGACGTTTGTGCTTGGTGGCCATATGGAGACCCATACGCTTCCCTTGCCGTTCAACATATTACGCCATGCGTAATATATCAAGTGAAATGATGAGACCCACGTGCGTTGTCAGCAAATGCGCGGTAACGGATCGTCTTCCAGTCCTTGCAGTATGCGGCGGCTTCTGGGCGGCAATGCGCGCCGCGGCGGCCTGGTCGGGCGCTAGCACCGCGCGAGCAGCGCTGTCCGACTCTACTCATGGCTTGGGGCCTCACTCAAAAGTGCCACATATTGCTTAGATAATATCCGTTGACGATACTATCTTGGTGGGATACTATTCTTCCGTGATCAAGACCTTCAAGTGCAAGGAAACCAAGGCACTTTTTTATGGCCGCTTTTCCGCTAAATTGCCGCAGGCGATTCAGCGCAAAGCGGTGATTAAACTCAACATGCTGCATGCCGCTACCCGTCTGGACACATTGCGTGTGCCACCGTCGAATCATTTAGAAGTGCTGCGCGGGGACAGAAAGGGCCAGCACAGTATCCGCATCAATGACCAGTGGCGGATTTGTTTCGTGTGGCGGGGCAACAATGCCTTTGAAGTCGAGATTGTTGATTACCATTGAGGTGAAGCTATGACTAAGCGCGATTTCCCGCCGATTCATCCCGGCGAAGTTCTTTTGACGGAGTTTCTTGAACCCTTGGGCGTGAGCCAGTACCGGCTTGCCAAGAGCATTAAGGTCACGCCGCGCCGCATCAATGAAATTGCACATGGCCGCCGCGCCATTACAGCCGATACCGCGCTCCGGCTCGGCCGGTTTTTCGGCATGGAGGCAGAGTTCTGGCTTAACTTACAGTCGCATTACGATATGGAAGTCGCGCAAGTCGCCTTGAATGGCCGTCTTGAAAAAGATGTGCAGCCTTTAAAAGCCGCGTAGTAGACAAATAATCCGGACTCAACAATTTCGGGGTCAAGTTTCATTCGTCGGATTCATGTCGCGCTTTACCGCCAGTGTTCATTGCAGATCATTGCCGTTCAACCTATTACGCCACGCGTAATATATCAAGTGAAATGATCGAGGCTCCCGCGCGTTGTCAGCAAATGCGCGGCAGGGGGTCGTCTTCCAGTTCTTCCAGAGTGCGTCTGCCGCCGATGGGAGTTTCCAGGGTTACGCGCGGTACTTTGTTGGTTACGCGGCCGACAATGGCAGCATGGTTGCCCAGTGGCAGGGTGTGCCAGGCGGCGAGCGCTGTCTGCGCCTGATCGGGTGCGACGACCGCGACCACCCGTCCCTCGCAGGCGAGATAGAGCGGCTCGTAGCCGAGCATGTCGCACACCGAGCGCACGGCCGGATTGACGGGTATGGCGGCTTCTTCAAGCTGCACTCCCAGATTGGTGGCGCGGCAAATCTCATGCAATACGGTGGCGAGACCGCCGCGCGTGGGATCGCGCATGAAGCGTAGTCCGGCAAAGGTGAGCAGGGCGCGGGTGAGCGGCAGCACGCAGGCCATGTCGGACTGGATATTTCCGCGCAGTCCGAACTGTTCGCGCGCGAGCAGTACGGCCACGGCGTGATCGCCCACCGGGCCGCTGACCAGAATCGCATCGCCCTCCCTGATCTGCCGCATGCTCAGCCGCACACCCGGCGCACGCACGCCCACACCGCTGGTGGAAAGATACAGGCCGCCGCCCGCGCCGCGCGGCACGACCTTGGTGTCGCCCGCCACCACCTGCACGCCGGTTTCCCGCGCGCTGCGCGCGAGGCTGGCAATAACACGTTGGAGTTGCGCAATCTCCAGGCCTTCCTCAATCAACGCGTTGAGGGTGAGATAGAGCGGCGTCGCGCCCGCCACCGCAAGGTCATTCACCGTGCCGTGCACGGCGAGTGCGCCGATGTCGCCGCCGGGAAATTCCAGCGGCTGCACGGTGAAGCCGTCCGTGGTGAGCATGATCTCTCCCTCTGGTATTGGCATCGGCACGGCATCGGCCTCAATGTCGAGCAGCGGGTTGGCTAAATGATGCGCGAAGACTTGTTCGATGAGTTCGCGCATGTAGCGCCCGCCGTTACCGTGCGCAAGCGAAATATGGGTATCTTGCATACACCCTCACCCCGGCCCTGTCCCAGGGGGAGAGGGGGATAAGGAGAGGGCGCCCGCTTCAATGATTTGCCCGTAACTGAGGCCGCCGTCATTGCACGGTACGCGTTGCGGAAGATATACCTCAAAGCCGTTATTGTTCAGCAGCGTCATCACTTGCTCCGTAAGCACGCGGTTTTGAAACACGCCGCCGCTTAAGCCCACGTGGGTTATGCCATGCTCATCACGCAACGCACGCGCCTGCTGCAATATGACTTGGGCGAGGCTGGCGTGAAAACCCGCGCTGCGTTCACTGACGTCAAGCGAGTCATCAAGCAAATAGGACACCAGTGGCTCCCAGTCGGTTTGCCAAATCCCGCGCGCGTTACGCTGCAAAGGCAGCGTGACAGGCTGCGTGATTTCACCGCCGATGGCTTCCAGATACATCGGCCCTTGCCCCTCAAAGCTGGCCTCGTGCAACAGTCCAAGCAAGGCCGCCGCGGCATCAAACAATCGCCCCACCGCACTGGTCTCCGGGCTATTGAGCCGCCGTTGCCAGGCGTGTTGTAGCAGTGTGGTGTCTTCCGGGCAAGCGCGCCATGCGTAACCCGCCTCCCAGCACAACGCGAGTGCGCTGCGCCACGGCTCCCGCACCGCCTTTTCCGCGCCGGGAGGATGAAACGGGCGCATCGTCGCCACGCGCCGCCAATTTCCGGGTGCGCCCAACAGGGCCTCGCCGCCCCACAGGGTGCCGTCTTCACTCAACCCTACGCCATCCCAGGTGAACACCAGCCAGTTTTTGACCTCGGGAAATTCACCCGCTACGGTCGAGGCGTGCGCGTGATGATGCCAGACCGGGATGACGGGCAAACCCGTGCGTTTCGCCCAGCGTGTGCTCGCATAACCTGGGTGGGCATCGCAGACCAGCATTTCAGCGCGCACGCCGTAGAGCGCTTGCAGATCGGCGATGACTTGTTCATATACTTCCATGCTGCCAAATCCCGCGCGCGTTACGCTGCAAAGGCAGCGTGACAGGCTGCGTGATTTCACCGCCGATGGCTTCCAGATACATCGGCCCTTGCCCCTCAAAGCTGGCCTCGTGCAACAGTCCA
>JAMCTV010000001.1 GCA_023381235.1 Gammaproteobacteria bacterium | reverse complement strand
CCGGAACAGGCGCTGCAATTGGTGGGCCTGGGCAATCGTCTGGATCACTTTCCGGCTCAGCTTTCCGGCGGCGAACAGCAGCGCGTCGCCATCGCCCGCGCCGTGGCCAAAAATCCGGCCGTGCTGTTGTACGACGAGCCGACTGGCGCGCTCGATTCGACCACCGGGGTGGTGGTGCTTGAGGTGCTGGAAAAAGTGAATCGTGAACTCGGCACCTTGACGGTGCTGATCACCCACAACGCGGACATGGCGGACCGGGTGATACGCCTGTCGGATGGGTACATCGCCGAGATGCACCGCAACGCCGTGAAGAAAGCGGCGCACGAGTTGTCATGGTGAAGCCTTAATGATGCATGCACTCGACTTGAAACTGCTCCGCGACCTGTGGCACCTGCGCGGCCAAGCGCTGGCCATCGCGGGCGGCCTGATCTACGGCTTTCTTCCCCGCGCCGTGACGGTGGACGCCGTCCAGGTGGCAACAGGCCCGCTCGCCGTCACCATCGAGGAAGAAGGCAAGACGCGAGTCATGGAGCGTTATATCGTTTCCGCGCCGATGTCGGGTTACGCCCGGCGCATTGATCTCGACGTAGGCGACGCGGTGCGGGCGGGCCAGGTATTGGTGGTGATCGAACCCGCCCGGTCCGATGCGCTCGACCCGCGTACGCGCGCGCAAGCACAGGCCCAGGTGAGCGCCGCGCAAGCCGCCTTGTCCGCCGCGCGCGAGAACGCCAGCGCCGCCGCCGCCCAAGCCGGTCTTGCGCGCCAGGAGTTGCAACGCATCGAACCGCTGCGTAGCGCCAATCTTGTTTCCGAGCAGGCCGTGGACAGGGCGCGCACGGAGGTCAGCCGGACACAGGCCGCGAAGCTGGCGGCGGAACATAACGCCAACGTGGCGCGCTTCGAACTCGATATGGCGCGCGCGGCGCTTGCCAAGACCAGCAGCCTGCAGGCCGGCAACTCCGCCGAGACCTTAAACGTGCATGCGCCGGTTGACGCCCAGGTGCTCAAGATCGTGCACGAAAGCGAGGCCACGGTGCAGGCGGGCCAGCCCTTGATCGAAATCGGCAACCCCGAAGCCCTGGAAGTCGAAGTGGAGGTGCTCTCCACCCACGCGGTGCAAATCGCGCCCGGCTCCAGGGTGCTGCTTGATCGCTGGGGCGGCGGCGCAACCCTGCAAGGCGCCGTGCGCGTGATTGAGCCCACGGGCTTTACCAAGGTCTCCGCGCTCGGCGTGGAAGAACAACGCGTGCGCATCATCGCCGACATCACCTCCCCGCGCGAAACCTGGCGCCGCCTCGGCGACGGCTATCGGGTAGAGGCGCGCTTCATCATCTGGGAAGGCGCGGAAGTATTGCAGATTCCCGCCAGCGCCTTATTCCGCCTCAACAGTGGCTGGGCCGTATTCATAATAGAGCGCGGCCGCGCCAAAACCCGCCCAGTCGAAATCGGCCAGCGCGCCGGCCTCACCGTGCAGGTGCTCTCAGGACTCAAGCCCGGAGAACGGATTATTACCCACCCTGATGACAGGATCGAAGAGGGAAGACGGGTGGACGTGCGCTGACAGTGCGGGATCAAGCTGTCAGATAATCTATTGAGACTTGGGTTTGTAACGGGCGGCCTATCAAGAAACTGGCTTTTGAGACGGCCTCTGGGCGTTCGTGAGAAAATGGGTTCCTTTTTCCGCCGTCATTCCCGCGCAGGCGGGAATCCAGTAAGCTACGGAACAAATTGGGTTCCTGCTTGCGCAGGAACGGCGCTTTCAGACTTATATCAGGGTTTCCTCTTGTAGACAGATGCCTTTCTTTTCACCATGGCGCGCACCACGCCTTGTTGTTCGGTCAAAGATTCCTGCTTCGCTGTGGAACTGGCTGTTTGATTCGGCGTCGCTCACGCGCCGGTTGCTGGAGGTGTGTGACGGGACATTTGAGGTGCGTGTGCTGCGCCAGGGGTGGCAGCGTGCGCTGGCTGAGGAGTCGTGCGAACTGGAGTTGCGCGCCAGGGCGCCGGTGTTTGTGCGCGAGGTATACTTATTATGTCACGGCGAGCCATGGGTGTTTGCACGCACGGTGATTCCGCGCGCTACGCTGTCGGGCAAGTATCGCCGCCTTACGCGTCTTGGCAACCAGTCGCTCGGTGCGGTGTTGTTCGCGGACAGGACCATGCGCCGGGGCGAATTGGAAATCGCCTGTTTGATGCGTGGCCAGGCGCTGTTTGAGGGTGCGGTGCGGCATCTTGCGGCCAAGCCGCAATCCATCTGGGGCAGGCGTTCGGTGTTTCAGTTAAGCGGCAAACCCCTGTTGCTGTCCGAGATATTCTTGCATGATATGTCCACATGCAAGCCGAAACCCTCAAAGCCGCTCTAAGCCGCCTGCGCGCCGCCGTTGCAGCGTGCGCCCCGGCGTTGAAGGAACGCGCACGGCAATACGCGCTACTGATGCGGCTCAACAAGCCCATCGGCATTTTTTTGCTGCTGTGGCCCGCCTTGTGGGCGCTGTGGATTGCAGGCGCGGGCAGACCGGACGCATGGGTGGTCACGGTGTTCGTGCTCGGCGTGGTGCTGATGCGTTCGGCGGGTTGCGTCATCAATGATTATGCCGACCGCGATATAGACCGGCATGTGGCGCGCACCCGGGAGCGGCCTATTACCGCGGGAAAAGTTGCGCCCAAGGAGGCGTTGCTGTTATTCGCCGTACTGTGCTTGCTCGCATTTGGCCTGGTATTGACCATGAATCCCCTTACCGTGAAGCTTTCCTTCATCGGCGTGCTGCTGGCCGTCACTTATCCGTTCGCCAAGCGTTACACGCATCTGCCGCAGGTGCATCTCGGCGCGGCGTTCGGCTGGGCCGTGCCCATGGCCTACGCGGCACAGACCGGCGCCATTTCCAACACCGGCTGGCTGTTGTTCATCGCCACGCTGTTGTGGGCCACGGTGTACGATACGATGTATGCGATGGTGGATCGCGAGGATGATATGAAGATCGGGGTGAAGTCCACGGCGATATTGTTCGGCGAACTGGACCGGTTCATCATCGGCCTGCTTCAGCTCACGTTTTTCGCCGTGCTGCTGATCGTGGGTCGGCAGGCGCATCTGGGATTGCTTTATTATCTCGGCATCGCGGCAGCGATGGGCTTTGCCTTGTATCATCAATATTTAATACGGACACGCGAACCCGCCCAATGCTTCAAGGCGTTTCTCAACAACAACTGGATCGGCCTCGCGGTGTTTGCTGGAATCGTTTTGCACTATTGGCAAGGGGGATCGGTATGAGACTGCCCAATCGCCTGTTGACCGCCGTCTTCACTGCGGCAATCAGCCTGTTTCCCGGCGCGCAACTTTTCGGCGCGGAAGACGGCGCGCGGCAAATCCAGGCGCGCCAGGCGGCACTGGTCGAGGAGCAAGCCGCGTTGGAGCATGAACAGTCCGAGCTTGACGCGTTGCAGGAATCCAACGCGCAAAAACTCAAAACCTTGCGCGCCAGCGAGATCACGCGCGGCATGGTGCAGCAGGCCGAGCTCGACCTGGAGTCCGCGCGCATCGCCCTGGACAGCCTGCGGATCAAAAAGCAGGACGCGCAACATGCCATTGACGCGCTGGAAAGTGAGGCTGGCGCGCTGAAGGCTCAAATTATCGCGCTCAAGTCCACGGGGCGCGCCTCGCGCCAGGAGATCAACAATCTTGAAGAAGCCCTCAAGAATAAACAAGCATTGCTGGAACTTGAGCAGGAGCATCTCGGCAATCTTGAAACCGGCGTGACGCTCGCCAACCAACGTCTGGATATTACTGCACAATGGACGCAGCGGCTCGGTGGCTTATACGGCGCGGGCGCTGAACTCACGCAACGCGAAACATTGGAGGAATTGCAGGCGCCGCTGCAACTGGAGCACCGCCGTTTACTCAACCGCGCCGCCGAACTGAACCGGCGTCTTGAATCTTTAAGAGGCGACGGCGCCGCCGTGCGTACAGAGCGCGAGCGGCTCAAGAACGAGTTGTTTGAAACCGATGAACTTATCAAGATCAAGCAAACCGAGCTGGCGCTGGCCGACGCCGAGCTGCGCCTTAACCAGATTGAGGAAGCGGCGCCTTCTCCCCGCGCCCTGCAGCAAGCAGATGCTCTTTTAGACACGCTCGCTTCGCAAACGCAGACCATCGAGCAGCGCCTTACCGTGCTGGAGCAGCAGCGTGAGGTCGCCAACAAACGTCTTGCGCTGGGCGGGGCGGGGCGCTTTCCAGCCGCACAACAGTTGCGCGCCGTAGATAAATCAGTGCGCGCTCTGGAGCGGCAGCGCGAGCGGCTGCTCGGCTTGAGCGAAAGCGCACAGGCAAGACGTGATGCGCTGCGTGCAGCTTATGAGGGGAATTTGCGCCGCGCACTTACCACGAGGCAACCCCTGCCGGAGGGCGCCTCCGGCTGGCAGACGCTAGGCGATGAACTGGCATCCCTGCCGGAAACACTATGGCGCAGCGCCGTAACGCAAGTCTTCGCCACTTTGGGTCAGGCCGACGCCCTGCGCATCGTTCTGTTGATTCTGGCGGAAGGCATTTGGCTGGGCGCAATGCTGTGGCTGCGCCGTTACTTGAATAAACTGATCGTCAAAGTGTCCGCGCATGAGCGCACCTTCGCGGTCAAGGTGCTGCTTGCCAAGCTGCGTCTGTTGCACGGCAATACCCTGCGCGTGGTCTTTGCCGGCGCCGTGGTCATCCTGCTGATGCTGGCCGGGGTGACGCAACCCGCGCTGAGCGTGGTGACGGCGCTGGTGATGGTATGGCTGGGTTATGTGGTCGCTGTGGACTTGATGCGCCTGCTGTTAATGCAGCCGGAGCTGCATCAGGGCGAAACCCATCCCACCCTGTTTCAGGCGTTGCGTTGGGCTGGTCTGGGTTTGAGCCTGCTGATCGCCCTCACCGTGCTGGGACACGTGGCGCCGATTACGGACACGGCGCGCGACTTCATTGATCGCGTGTTCCTGCTCACTTGGCTGCCTGGTTTGATTCTGGCGCTGCGTTACCGCCATGCGCTGCTCTCGCCTCTTGCGGGCGTGTTGAGCGAGGCCTGGCTGCGCGCCAGTGATCGCATCCTCAGCGTGGTGGTGGTGATACTGTTCGTCAGCGCATTGATCGGGTTGGTTGGCTATTTGAATCTTGCCTGGATCCTGGCCGGTTTTGTCGGCTGGTTCCTCCTGATACTGATAGGCTGGGCGCTGCTGCGTGGCTTGTTGAATGATTTGTTCCGCTGGCTGGAAACCTCCGGCGCGCAACGCCGCATGGCGCCGCCCTGGCTGCCCAGGCTCTTCCCCTCGCTGCGCCGCGCCGCGCAGGTGCTGCTTGCCGCCGGCGCGCTCTGGCTGCTGTTCAGGTTGTTCGGCTGGGACGCGCACTCCCTGCCGGCGCGCTGGTTTAAAGCGCTGCTGTTCAGCCCGCTGTTTGAGATCGGAGGCAAACCTTTCACCCCGGCAAGCCTGCTGTTCACCACCGTGTTGCTGGTGCTGCTGTGGCACGCCGCGCGCCTGACCCGCGAGGCCGCATCGCGCTGGCTGTCCTACACCGTGGAAGACACAGGCGCGCGTCACAGCCTGTCCGTGTTCGCGCAATACGCGGTGGCGCTGATCGGCTTCCTCATCATATTACGCACACTCAATATTGATCTCACCGCGCTCGCCATCATCACCGGCGCGCTGGCCGTGGGCATCGGCTTCGGTCTGCAAAACATCGCCAATAACTTCATCAGCGGCGTGCTGATCCTGATCGAACGCCCGGTGCGCACCGGCGACACGGTGACTATCGCCGGCAACGAAGGCGACGTCACGCGCATCGGCATCCGTTCACTCAGCCTGCGCACCTCGGAAAATCAGGAAGTCATCATCCCCAACTCCGAGGTCATCTCGCGCGCCTTCGTCAATTGGACCTATCTGGACCGGATCGTACGCTGCTGGTTCGTCGTGAGCGTGACCCATCAAGGCGATTTGTCCGCGGTACAACGCATCCTGCGCGAGGCGCTGGCCGCACACCCCGCCGTGTTGCGCGGGCCCGCGCCCGAAGTATGGCTGGACGACATTGCCGGGGCGGCGGCGATTTTCCGCGCCCACTACTCCATAGATGTAAGCAAACACAAACGCGAAGCGGTCAAGTCGGAATTGCTGTTCCAGGTGTGTGAGCGCTTCAAGGAAGCAGGCATTCAGATATAGGCGCCCTCGTTCGCTGTTCAGGCACGCCCGCAGAGCGGGCACAAACGACCCTCCCGGCCAGCGCAACTTTTTTCTGCAACCGGGGTCTTACTTTAGGGCACACTGCCGGGGTAAAATGGATAAGATTTATTATCACAACCACCAGGCGCCGCTTGGCCTGTTTCAATCGAGTTCATTAATTCAGTCTTGTCACAGGCAAATCATCAGGAGAACCATGCTCATGAATAAAATCACCATCGCTTTGGCCGCGGGCGCGCTGACGCTGTCCGTGGCAGGCTGTCAGAATCCGCCGGAGAAACAGCAGACCGGCGCGGTTATAGGCGGAGTACTGGGCGGCGTGCTCGGCTCGCAGGTCGGCGAAGGCAAGGGTAAGACAGCGGCCATCATCGCCGGCACCCTGGTCGGCGCCGTGATCGGCGGCGAGATCGGCAGGTACATGGATCAAACCGACCAGTTGAAGGCGCAGCAGACGCTGGAAAACAACAAAAACAACCAGGTTGCCTCCTGGCACAATCCGGACACCGGCCGTGATGTCAGTGTGACGCCGACGCGCACCTATAAATCCGCCGGTCAGGACTGCCGCGAGTACACCACCGCCGTGACCATAGACGGCAAGAAGCAGACCGCCTATGGCACCGCCTGCCGCCAGGCTGACGGCACTTGGCAGGTTGTCAACTAAGGAAGCTCTGATTTAGTCAGAGGTTCCGTGCGGTGCAGGGATGCACCGCCATTTTACAATCACGCAAGTGATTGTAAAATGGCGAAAAGCAAAAACCGCGTTTTTGCTTTTCGTGCTCTGAGAAGTCCAGGATGGACTTATTCAGAGCTTCCCTAAGCAATAACACAAGAAGAGCAAGGCCAGCGCGCCCCTTGCCACCGAGGGGCGCGCTTTTTTATAGCCTCAATATTCCTCTCAACCACTCCGCGATGTCTTCAATCTCTTCCGCACACAGTGTGTGCGGCATGGAGTAGCTGCGCCAAGTTGATGGATAGTCCAGGCTTTTTAACTTCCGATACGATGCCTCGCCCAGAGCGAACGGGATCACCGTATCCTCCGTGCCATGAGCCATCATCACAGGCAGGTCTTTGTTGGCCGCGTGCGCCTCGGCCGGTAATGTTTCCGGGAGCGGCAAGTAACTCGAAAGCGCAATGATGCCGCCCAACCGATCCGGATAACGCAATCCGGTGTGCAGGGCAATCGCCCCGCCTTGTGAAAACCCCGCCAGCACGATGCGTGACGCAGGCACGCCGCGCTCCACCTCGCGCCTGATCAGCGCGCGCAGTTGCTGTTCCGATTCCCGTATCCCGGTTTCATCCTGGCCTGTGCCATAATCCGTCCCCGAGACGTCATACCATGCGCGCATCCGGTAACCGCCGTTAATCGTCACCGGCCTGATCGGGGCATGAGGAAACACAAAGCGCACGCCGGGAAGATCAAGCTCAGCCGCGAGCAGCGCAAGATCATGGCCATCCGCCCCCAGTCCGTGCAGAAAAATCACACTGGCCGTAACCGGGCCGGATGGGTTAATCTCAACCGTGGGCAGCGGCTCTGACATGAATGGATACAGAATGAGTGAAAAGGCGTGGTTTTGTTATATCTTGAAATGCGCCGACGGCAGCCTCTATACCGGCGTCACCACCGAGCCGGAGCGCCGCACGCGGCAACACAATGACGGCCTGGGCGCCAAGTATACACGCGCGCGGCGTCCGGTAAAAATGATCTACTGTGAACCTGCGCAGAGCCAGAGACACGCACTGCGGCGTGAACATGAAATCAGGACCTTGTCGCGTGCGCGCAAACTCAGCCTCATACGCACCACCCCATGAACGCCTGCCCGCTCTGCAACGCGCAAGATGAAACCGTGCTGTGGCGTGATGCACACTGCCGGGTGATTTTGGTCAACGAGCCTGATTATCCGGGTCTTTGCCGCGTGATCTGGAATACCCACGTCAAGGAGATGACCGATCTCGCCGAAGCCGATCGCGCTCATTTTATGAGCGTGGTATTCGCCGTGGAATCCGTCCTGCGCGAGCTGCTGCACCCCGACAAAATCAACCTCGCCTCGCTCGGCAACCAAACCCCGCACCTGCACTGGCACATGATTCCGCGCTACAAAGATGACGCGCACTTTCCGAATCCGATTTGGTCTACACGGCTACGTGAAGCTGCGCCGCATGACACACCTGCGCCTCATGTGCTGAGCCAAATGCTCAACGCGCGTATTACCCCGCAACCGGCCTGACTTTGCTCGCCGCCGATTTGGCGCGAGTACGCGCTTCATCAATGGTTTTACCACTCGCCAGCGCCACGCCCATGCGGCGTTTGATGAAAGATTCCGGCTTGCCGAACAGGCGTATATCCGTGCCGGGTACGCGCAGGGCTGCGTCCACGCCTTCAAACGCGATGCCCTTAGCATCCAAGCCGCCGTAAATCACTGCGCTCGCACCGGGCGCGCGCATTTCCGCGGAAACCGGCAGACCTAGAATCGCGCGTGCGTGGATCTCAAATTCACTCTGCACTTGGGAAATCATGGTCACCATGCCGGTGTCGTGCGGGCGTGGGCTGACTTCGGAAAACCATACTTGATCGCCTTTGACAAACAGCTCCACGCCGAAGATGCCGCGGCCGCCTAAATTGTCCGTAACTTTTTTGGCAATGTTGCGCGCCGTGGCGAGCGCGGCCGGACTCATGGGCTGCGGTTGCCAGCTCTCCACATAATCGCCTTTTACCTGCACATGGCCAATGGGCTCGCAGAAAAATGTTTCGATTGCGCCTGACGCGCTCAACGCGCGCGCAGTGAGCTGGGTAATTTCATAATCAAACTCAATCACGCCCTCCACGATCACCTTGCCCAAACCCACGCGCCCGCCGCTTTGCGCGTAATTCCACGCGGCTTCGAGTTCTTGCGCCGACTTGATCAGCGACTGGCCTTTGCCGGAAGAGGACATGACGGGTTTGATAATGCACGGATAGCCGATTTTTTTGACTATCGCATCGCGCACCTCCACCAGGCTGGAGGCGAAGGCGTACGGCGACGTGGGCAAACTTAACTGTTCTGCCGCAAGGCGGCGGATGCCTTCGCGGTTCATGGTGAGTTGCGCGGCGCGCGCGGTGGGGATGACCTCGGCCAGGCCCTCGCGCTCGATCTCGGCCAGCATGTCGGTGGCAATCGCCTCGATCTCCGGCACGATGAGGTGTGGTTTTTCCTGCTGCACCAGTTTTTTCAGCGCCGCGCCGTCGGTCATGTTGATCACATGCGCGCGATGCGCCACCTGATGCCCCGGCGCGTTGGCATAGCGATCCACCGCAACCACTTCCACGCCCAGGCGTTGCAGGGCAATGATGACTTCCTTGCCCAGCTCTCCCGCACCCAGCAACATGACGCGCGTGGCGGAGGGACTGAGCGGCGTGCCGATACGCATTACTTTCCGGAATAGCGCAGACGTGTGCCGTGCAGGAGTGAAAGCGTGATTTCGTTCGCGCTCAACTCTTTGGGGAAATATGTGCCGGAGATGCGTGCGCCGTTGAGGCTCGCGCCTTCCAGTTTGCTGGTGGACAGGTCCATGCCGCGCAAGTCGGTCTGGCGAAAGTAGCTGTGGCTGAAATCAAGCCCTGCGGCGTCCAGGCCACGCAGGTCCAGACCGCGGAAGTCGCAATGCGTCAGGTCGCATTTTTCGCCATGCGCCTTGCGTGAATTGAAGTCCGCGCTCGCCACGGCGCGCAACAGCATGTACATCGGGTCTTTTTTGACTTCGGGTTTTTTGTTCATGTGCGCCTCCTATTTGCGGAACAACCAAAGCACGACGGAGATAACAATGCTGATGATGATCGAGGTGGTGACGGGGAAATAAAAACGCGTGCCGTTGCGTTCAAACGCAATATCGCCCGGCAATTTCCCCAAACCGAGCTTGCTGATCCAGGGCCACAGCAGCCCGATCAGCACCAGCACAGCGCCCAGGACAATCAGCCAGCGCAACATCGTTTAGGTCAGCTTGCGCACGCCACTCGGCGTGCCGAGCAGGAGCACGTCGGCCGGGCGCAGCGCGAACAGCCCGTTGGTGACCACGCCGGGAATGTTGTTCAGTTCCGCCTCCAGCTTGGGCGGTTCGAGCATTTTTAAACCGCGCACGTCCAGTATGACATTGCCGTTATCGGTGGTGAAGTTCTCGCGCAGCACCGGCGTGCCGCCGAGCTTCACCAGTTGGCGCGCGACAAAACTGCGCGCCATGGGTATCACCTCGATGGGCAGGGGGAAGGCGCCCAGCACGTCCACCAGTTTGGACTCGTCAGCGATGCAGATGAATTTGCGGCTCGCACCGGCGACGATCTTTTCGCGCGTGAGCGCGCCGCCGCCGCCTTTAATAAGGTGCAGATGCCGGGTGGCCTCATCCGCGCCGTCCACGTACACGGATAAATCGCCGGTCTCATTCAGGTCCAGCACCGGAATGCCGTGACCCTTCAAGCGCTCCTCGGTCGCCCTGGAGCTTGCCACCGCGCCTTCGATTTTGTGTTTGATGGCGGCAAGCGCATCTATAAAGGCATTGGCCGTGGAGCCTGTGCCGATGCCGATCACTTCGCCGCTCTGCACATATTCCAGCGCGGCCTTGGCCACCGCGAGCTTCATTTCGTCTTTGGTCATTGATTCAAGTCCTGGTATTTTCAAAGCACTACACATAACGACAGAAATCGTAGCGAGCGGCTTTGATGCGGGGGCGGCGGAGCGCAGGAACTGGAGTGTACATACAAGTCTGTCGCTACGCGACCCCGGATTCCGAGCACCGCACGAACCCGCATCAAAGACGCGCAGTAGATTTATGTCGTTATGTGTAAGAATACCCGTAATGCGCGCATTAGAGAAGCCCTGCTGTTACAATAGGTTATATATGAAACACTATGTCGAAAAGATCGCCCAGGCGCGTGTCTACGACGTGGCACAGAAAACGCCGCTCGATCCGGCGCCCGTACTGTCGCGCCGCCTGCATAACCGCGTGTTGCTGAAGCGTGAGGACCTGCAGCCGGTATTTTCCTTCAAGCTGCGCGGGGCGTACAACAAAATCGCGCACCTCAGCCCGGAGCAACTGCAACACGGCGTCATCACCGCCTCAGCGGGCAATCACGCGCAGGGCGTGGCGTTGGCCGCGCAGCGGCGCGGCATCAAGGCGCTGATCGTGATGCCCAAGACCACGCCGGCGATCAAGGTGGAGTCGGTGCGCAACCTGGGCGCGGAGATTGTGCTGCACGGCAACAGTTACGACGACGCTTATGAGCACGCCATCAAGCTGGCGCGCGAACAGCACATGACCTTCATCCACCCCTACGATGACCCGGAGGTGATCGCCGGACAGGGCACGGTGGGCATGGAGATTTTGCAGCAGCACCCCGGCCCGTTGCACGCGATCCTCGTGCCGGTGGGCGGCGGCGGATTGATCGCGGGGGTGGCGGCTTACGTGAAGCAACTGCGCCCGGAGATCAGGATCATCGGCGTGGAGCCCGACGATGCGGCGTGTCTGTACGAGGCGCTGCGCTTGAAGCAGCGCGTGGTGCTGGATCAGGTGGGCATCTTCGCCGACGGCGTGGCGGTGCGCCAAGCCGGGGAAGAGCCGTTTCGCATCGCACAACGGTGCGTGGACGAAGTGCTGCTGGTCAGCACCGATGAAATCTGCGCCGCGATCAAGGATATTTTCGATGACACGCGCTCCATCGCAGAGCCCGCGGGAGCGTTGGCGGTGGCGGGATTGAAAAAATACCTGGCGCGCGAACGGCTCAGCGGTGTAAGCCTGGTTGCAATCAACAGCGGCGCGAACATGAATTTCGACCGCCTGCGCCACGTTGCGGAGCGCGCCGAAATCGGCGAGCAGCGCGAGGCGCTCATCGCCGTCACCATCCCGGAGCGGCCGGGCAGCTTCCGTGAATTCTGCGAAGCCATCGGCAACCGCTCGGTGACCGAATTCAATTACCGCTACTACGACCCGCAGCAGGCGCACGTGTTCGCTGGCGTGCAGATGCACGACGGCCCGGCGGAGAAGGAAAAACTGGTGGCAAAGCTGCGCGCCAAGGGTTATCCGGTGCTGGACATGACGGACAACGAAATGGCCAAGATGCACATCCGCTACATGGTAGGCGGGCACTGTAATAATAAGGCGCCGGACGAAATCCTGTACCGTTTCGAATTTCCGGAGCGGCCGGGTGCGCTGCTGCACTTTCTAAACCGCATCGGGCAACGCTGGAACATCAGCCTGTTCCACTATCGTAACCACGGCGCGGCCTACGGGCGCGTGCTGATCGGCGTCCAGGTGCCGCCCGCGGAACGGGGCGCGTTTCAGGATTTTCTGAAAGAGGTCGGCTATCGCTATTACGCCGAGGAAAACAATCCGGCGTACCAGCTATTCCTGCGTTAGGCAGGGTTAAGCCAGTTATTGAGATACACCACGGCGTTGTAGAGCAGGATGCCGAGGGCCGCCAAGCCGCACACGATGATGATGGCGGCGAGAAATAAAGCGAATATTCCGCGAAAGTCGCGCATGCTTGCTTTCCTTACGCAGCCTCAACGCACAACGCGGCCTGGCAGTGCGGACAGTATTTCCACAGCGGCGCGCGCTCGTTCGGCTCCAATGCGAGGCTAAACTCTTTCCCGCACAAGACGCACCGGCCGTTCAACTCACGGCTTGCCTCCCTCATCCGGTAGCGCTGTACACCCAGCACCACGCCCGCGACGGAAAAGCCCGGCACCAGAAACCAGTGCAGGCCGATGATGGGCAGGGACAGCAGCGCCAGCATCCAGCAAATCGCCCACGCCTTGAGCGCGCGCAGGGTGCGCTCGCGCGGGCTGTAAACCGTGCTCAACATGGCGCCGCTGGAACATTGGCCATCGCGGCTGGTCAATATCACGGCTTGCTCACGAGGAACGGGCATGAAACCATTTTTTACGGGCCGGAAAAACGCCTTCTAGTGTATCATGAGCACGGGTGAATCCATCCTACGCAGGGCCTGAACACATGCACAGCGCAACCAAGCTCGTCGCCTGGATCATCGGCATCGCCCTGCTCGTCATCGTAGGCGCGGGCGGCGCACTGCTGCTGTTTTTCGATCCCAATGATTACAAACCGGAGATCATCGCCCTGGTGCAAGAGCGCACCGGGCGCGAGTTGAGCGTTCCCGGCAAGATCAGCCTGACGGTGTTTCCCTGGCTCGGCGTAAAGCTGGGTGAGGCGCAACTCAGCAATGCGCCGGGTTTTGGCGACCAGCCCTTCGCCGCCCTGCAATCCGCACAACTGCGTGTGAAGCTGTTGCCCCTGCTCAAGAAGCGGGTGGAGTTGGACACGGTTTCCCTGCACGGCCTCACGCTCAACCTGGCCAGGAGCAAGTCGGGCAAAACCAACTGGGATGATCTGATCGCCAAGGGCCGGGACAAGAAACAGGAAAGCCCGCTTGCCAAACTCCCCGCGCTCGCCATCGGCGGTGTGGACGTGCGCGACGCCGCCATTATCTGGGATGACAAATCGAGCGGCGCACGCCACACCATCAGCCAACTCACCTTGCGCACCGGCGCGCTGGCGGACAAAAAACCGTTTGATATTACGCTGGAGTTCGGCCTGGAGAGCGCGCCGCTGCGCGGCCGTATTGCGCTCGACGGTGAAGGCCGTATTGACCTTGCCGCAGCGCGCTATCAACTCATGGACGCCAAAATCAATATAGAAATCGAGCGCGGCAAGGAAAGGCTGGCCGAACTCAGCGCCAGGCTCGATGCCGCGCTGCCGGAACAAACTCTCACGCTATCGGACATCAAGCTCGCCAGCCATGACGTCACGGCAAGCGGCACGCTCAAGGGCGAGAAGCTGCTCGATGCGCCGGCCTTTTCCGGTGCGCTCAAGGTAGCGGAATTCAGTCCGCGCGAACTGATGAACAAGCTCGGCATCAAACCGCCGCAAACTGCCGATAGCTCGGTATTAACCAGGGCCGCGCTGGAGACGCAAGTCGCCGCCACAGCGCAACGCGTCAATTTCAACAAGCTTGCCCTGCGCCTGGACGACACCACGGCGACCGGCAGCATGAACATCAGCAATTTCAGCGCCCCTCTGACCGGCTTCAAGCTGGCGCTGAGCGAACTGAACCTGGATCGCTATCTGCCGCCTGCGAATGACGAGGGCAAGGCGCGGGCCGTCACGCCGGCGGGTGCGGCGGCGGCAGGCGCCGGGATGTTTCCCGTAGAAACCTTGCGCAAGCTCAACCTCAACGGCGAACTGCACCTTGCCGGGCTCAAGGCGAAAAATCTACGCCTGAACGACATCAGCATCACCCTCAGCGCGCGAGATGGCGACATTAGGGTTCCGGTGAGCGCGAGGCTGTATGAAGGCAAATACAACGGCGCGACCCGCCTCGATGTGCGCGGCAGAACGCCGCTGCTCACGCTGGAGGAATCCCTGCAAGGCGTGCAGGCCGGTCCCTTGCTGAAAGATATGTTCGGCAAGGAGCGTATTACCGGAAAGGTCGTGATGGACGCCAGGCTCACCCTGCGCGGCACGACCTCCGCCGAGATGAAGCAAACGCTGTCCGGCAAGGCCGCGTTCAGCTTTACGGATGGCGCAGTGAAGGGCGTAAACATCGCCAAGCTGTTGCGCGAAGCGCAAGCTATGCTGAAAGGCGGCGCAGCGGCTCCGTCCGGCGGCGAACCGGATCAGACCGACTTTTCCGAGTTGAGCGGCACCGTCACGTTCGTAAACGGCGTGGTGCGCAACGAAGACCTGAGCGCAAAATCACCGCTGTTGCGCGTCACCGGCAGGGGCAGCGCCGATCTGGTCGGCGAGCGCATGGATTATCTGGCCAGCGCCACGGTGGTCGCCAGCCTCGAAGGCCAGGGCGGCAAGGGGCTGGAACAACTCAAGGGCCTCACCGTGCCGATCCGCATCAGCGGACCGTTCTCCAATC